>JAGLHE010000015.1 GCA_023143685.1 Candidatus Omnitrophota bacterium | reverse complement strand
CAACTATTTTATGGCCGTGTAGGAACGATAATCCGTTCTCATCTGTGTAATCGTTTCTAAATTTATATAATTACATATACACATTAATACAGGAGTTCTCATGAGCAAGAATCTAAAATTTCGCGTTCTCATTGTTTTGTGGGTTATTTTAGCTGCCGTCTTTTTCGGATTCCCACTTGAAGATAAAATCAATCTCGGGTTAGACCTCAAAGGAGGGATGCACCTGGTCCTTAAGGTTGATACTGAAAAGATCGAAGACGACAATGCTAAAAAAGACGTCGTTGTCCGCGCAATCGAAATCCTGCGTAATCGTATCGATGGATTAGGGGTAGGAGAACCGGTTATCCAGCGGCAAGGCGAAGACCAAATTCTTGTTCAGCTTCCCGGGATCACTGACCGCGATTCAGCCATTCAAATGATCGGCCAGGTTGCCCAATTAGAGTTCATTCTTGTTAATGATAACCCTCACGATCTTAAAACAGCCCTGGAGGGCAACGTCCCTGAAGGGCATGTTCTTAAATATACGAAAGAAGACAACAAGCCGGTATTGCTTGAAGATAAACCCCTTCTTTTAGGAGAAGCTATCGCAGACGCTCAAGTTGATTTTGATAGCGCAGGGTTTGGGGCACCTCAGGTTTCTTTAAAATTCAGCCAGCAAGGTGCGAAAGATTTTGCCAAAATCACACGCGAACATGTAAATAAACGCCTTGCTATTGTTCTTGACGGAAAGATTCAATCCTCACCGAACATCAATGAACCGATATTAAACGGAAGCGGCGTGATCTCCGGACAATTTACAGCTGAAGAGGCCGCTTTATTAGCCTTGTCGTTACGTTCCGGGGCACTTCCTGCTCCAATGCACATTGAAGAGGAACGGACCATCGGGCCGTTACTCGGTCGAGATTCTATCACATCAGGAATTAATGCGATTATTATTGGCGGTATTTTGGTCTTTTGTTTTATGCTCCTTTATTATATTCGTGCCGGAATCATTTCAAATATCGCCTTAGCCCTGAACCTTCTTATGCTCGTCGGAGCAATGGGCCTGTTAAATGTTCTTCTGCCGGGATCTCAAATCACATTAACATTGCCGGGTATCGCAGGGATTATCTTAACGCTTGGGATGGCTGTTGATGCTAACGTCCTTATTAACGAACGTATCCGGGAAGAAATCGATAACGGACGGCCATTACACGCCGCGATTTCAAATGGTTTTAACAAAGCTTTTAAAGCGATTTTTGACTCCAACTCAACAACTCTAATCGCCGCGTTTATGCTTTTTCAATTTGGATCCGGGCCGATTAAAGGGTTCGCTGTCACCTTAACCATCGGGCTTTTAACCAGTTTATTTACATCTTTGTTTGTTACGAGAACTCTCTTCTTAGTCCTATACGAACTTAATATTATAAAGGCGTTGCCGATGTTAAAGCTTTTTTCCGGAACAAAAATCGATTTTGTTTCAAAACGATATTTTTGTTTTGCATTATCTATTTTTGTTGTGGCTGTCTCGATGGTGGGATTCTTCCAAAAGAAAGAAAAGGCATACGGGATTGATTTTGCCGGGGGCCAAATTCAAGAATACCGCTTTGATACACCCATTGAAGCCGAAGAACTTCGCAAACATCTAAAAAGTGCAGGGGTCGAAGATATAGTCATTCAACAATTCGACAAAACTCCTGAAAATATCATTCTTCGCACATCTGATGATACTTATGATTCTGTTATCAAAGTTTTTAACGAAAAAATCCCTGGTAACCATTTTGAAATTCTGCGTATCGAAAAGGTAGGCCCGGTGGTTGGGGAGGCCTTGCGTAAACGTGCGATTATGGCGATCGTCTTTGCTTTAGGTGGAATTCTTGTTTTTGTCGGCTTTCGATTCAACCATTTTGATTTTGCGGCAGCCGGGGTCATCGCATTACTGCATGATGTCATCTTGACTTTAGGGTTTCTTGTAATGATGGGCCGCCAGGTCGACTTGCTGGTCGTCACCGCATTGCTTACCATCGCGGGTTACTCCATTAATGACACAATTATTGTTTATGACCGCGTGCGTGAAAATATGGCCAAACGCAAAAAAGAACCACTAAAAGATATTATTAACAATAGTATCAACCAAACTTTAGGCCGAACGATCCTGACAACCGTGACAACGTTGATTGTTGTTGTTTCTCTTTTCTTGCGTGGGGGAGAGGTCCTAAACACTTTCGCGTTATGTTTAATTATCGGTTTTATTTCCGGAACATATTCAACGATCTTTATCGCGTCACCGCTGGTGCTGGCGTGGGAAAAAAAGAAAGAAAAGTAGGAATTTCTCTTATACAAATTCTGGCTCTTTAAAAGACACGGCACTTTTCAATTGAGATCAGAAGACACAGTAAAATTTATTGTACTCCCTGTGATGTTAAAATACATCCCTGACATTGCGCAAGTGATCGTGAAAAACGTTTTTACTGTTTCGGCAAGGTATCAAACGAAGTCATAACGGTACGCTTTACGCATAGAAAAAATGTTATCCGCATATTTGGTGCTGGATATTGGAGAAAAGGGAAGGTGAGTTATGAAAAAAAGAATAAAATACACGGATGAACCCATAAGTTTTGAATTAATTAATGATTTCCTCCCGCCACCAGAAAAATTAGCTGTAAAAGAAGATAATGTTCGGATTACAATAACTTTGAGTAAGCGAAGCGTTAATTTTTTCAAAAAATATGCTTAAAAAACGCATAGTCATTATCAAACCATGATTCGCAATATTTTAGATCATTACATCGCACATTATCAGTAAATATTAGTCACAAAGCCACTGAAAACGAATATTATGTAGCATTAGGAGCACAGGCTAAATATCTTTAAAAATATTTAGCCCAAATCCCCCCCCATCAAAGAAAACCATGTTTCACTCACTGAAATTCCATGTTGACCAATCTATTGATACAGAAGAGATTATTGCTTCTTTAGCCTCATTCCACTACAAAGCCGTACGTAACGTCCTTACGGAAGGCTCTTTTTGCCAGCGTGGCGAAATCCTTGATATCTTTCCTGTAAATTTTGACGGGCCAATCCGCATCGCACTGGATGACGATATTATCCGCCGTATTTCCAGTTACAACATCAAGTCCGGCAAAACCATTTGGGAACATAAAATCGTCATCATCCTTCCTAAAAAAGCCAAACCAAAAACCGAAGTCTTTACCGCTGACACCCCTTTAAATAATTTTATCGATATCCGGGAAGGAGACTATGTCGTCCATAATAATCACGGCATAGGCCGGTACCTCGGCATTCGACCTATCGAAATAAATCAAGAAAAAAAAGACCATGTGGTGATTGAGTATAAGGGAGGCGACAAATTATTTATCCCCAAACACGACCTTAATCTTGTTCAAAAATATATCGGATTCACAAAAAAGCCGCCCCGTTTATTTAAACTCGGATCTAAGGAGTGGATCCGCATCCGTGTTCAAATACAAAAACGCCTCCAGCGTGTCGCAGCAGAACTTTTACGGTTACAAGCGGTCCGCGCCAGCTTAAAAGGCCATACATTTTCAGAAGATACCAATTGGCAAAAAGATTTTGAAAAAGGTTTTCCTTTTGAGGAAACGCCGGACCAAATAAAATCAACACAAGAAGTTAAAGCTGATATGGAGTCAGAATCTCCGATGGACCGTCTTCTTTGCGGTGATGTAGGATTCGGCAAAACAGAGGTTGCCCTGCGCGCCATATTTAAAGCTGTAATGGATAACAAACAAGTCGCGATCCTTGTGCCAACAACAATCTTGGCAGAACAACATTACTACAACTTCTCTAACCGTATGGCTGACTTTCCGGTAAATGTGGCAATGCTAAGCCGCTTTCGCACCAAAGCTGAGCAGGCCGAAATCATCAAAAGCCTTCGAGAGGGAAAGGTGGATGTCGTTGTTGGAACACACCGGTTACTTTCCAAGGATATCGCCTTTAAAAATCTGGGCCTTGTTGTCATTGATGAAGAACAACGCTTTGGCGTGCGGTCAAAAGAAAAACTCAAGCACCTCAAACTTCTCGTCGATGTTCTAACCATGACCGCGACTCCGATCCCACGAACACTTTATATGGCTCTTTCCGGTGCGAAGGATATGTCGGTTATCTCGACCCCTCCACAAAATCGTATTCCGGTTAAAACGCATATTGTCAAATTTGATGAAGACCTTATCAAGGATGCTATCGAACGCGAACTAAAACGCAAAGGGCAAACCTTTTTTCTACACAACCGCGTTGAGGATATCGATAAGATTACCGGTATTATCCGACGGCTTGTCCCGCAAGCGCGAATCGCAGTCGGCCATGGACAAATGCCTTCAAAACTTCTTGAAAAAATTATGCTCAAATTCCTTAAAGGTGAAATTAATGTCTTAGTCTGCACAACAATTATTGAATCCGGAATTGATATTCCCAACGCGAACACACTTATCATAAACCGCGCTGACCGGTTTGGCCTGGCTGAACTCCATCAGCTAAGAGGGAGAGTGGGCCGGTGCACAAACCAGGCATATGCCTATTTTATTGTTCCGCCGGAAGAAACACTTTCAACTGTCACCAAATCCCGTCTTGACGCTTTGGATAAATACAGCGAACTCGGGGCTGGTTTTCAGATCGCCTTTGAAGATCTGCAGATTCGCGGAGGAGGGAACCTTTTAGGAGAAGAACAAAGTGGATATATCGCTGCAGTTGGTTTTGACCTCTATTGTCGACTTTTAAAAGAATCAGTTGAAAACTTCAAAAAAACCCCTTAAGATGAAAAAGATATTTTCTATTACCATACCATTTTATTAAAAAATATATAAGGAGCCATTCAAGATGTATCGTTTTTCACGCTTACTTTCACTTCTTTTCTTAATAATCACCCTGATCTTTTCAGCAACAAATTACAGTATTGCTGCTGACGACGCTATCATTGCCATTGTTAACGATGAACTTATCACCTTGTCTGACCTTAAAGAATACCTGAGGTCGACGGCAACGCAACTGCGATTAGAGGGCAGAACCACAGAGGAAATCAACGCAATTTTACCACAGCTGGAAGCCGATGGATTGCGCCGTCTGATTGAGGACAAACTCGTTCTTGATGCTGCCAATAATGCGGGGCTGGAAGTTAACAAAAAAATCATAGACAAACGCTATGCGGAAATACGCAAACGATACACCTCTGAACAAGAATTCCTTAACTCGATTCTATCTATAGGCGTTACTCCCAGTGATATCAGAAACAAAATCAGGGGCCAACTTAAGATCAAATTTATTATTGGACAAGAAGTCCGCTCTAAAATTTATATCACACCTCCTGAAGTCACCGACTACTACAAAAAGCACTTTGAAGATTACCAGCGGAAGGAACGTGTTAACCTTGACTCAATCTTCATCGCCCGTGGGCAAGACATGAAAAAGGCAAGAAAAAAAACCGAGCAAGCCCTCAACCTTCTGCAGGAAGGGAAAGACTTTCTACAAGTCGCGCAGGAATTTTCAGAAGCTCCATCAGTGGGTATAATTGAGAGGGGGCGGATGATACCGGCAATTGAAGACGTAGCTTTCGGGCTGACTCTTAACGAAATTTCGCCTATCGTTGAATCAGAAAGCGGCCTGTTTATTTTTAAATTAAAAGAGAAATCTTCATCAGATGTGATACCCTTGCAGGAAGTTAAAGATAAAATTTATGATAAGATTTACCAAATAAAATTAAAAGAAAAACTCGCGTCCTGGATCAACAAGCTCAAGGAAGAAGCGTTTATTGAGATTAAATGATATAAACTTATTTTGATTTTCGCGTATCGCATTTCACAAACCACAAAAAATCAAAAATATCTACAATGAAAAAAATGCAAAAGAAAATTATCGGCATTACACTTGGCGACCCTGCGGGGATAGGGCCGGAAGTTATTGCTAAAGCATTAAGCGACTCTCGCCTTCGTGGCCTTGGTGATTTTAAAATCATCGGCGATGCCGGCATTTATCACACCTACAACACCAAAAATTATAAAAATTGTGAAATTATTGATACAGGAATTCTTTCTCGGCAACAAATCAAAATCGGAAAATCCACCCCGCAATACGGCAAGGCCTCTTTTTTATATCTCAAAAAAGCAATTGAACTTCTTAAAAAAGGAGAGATCACATCTCTTGTGACCGGACCGGTTTCAAAGGAATCAATTGCTGCGGCGTTAGGCAAGAATTTTCATGGGCACACGGAACTATTGGCGGATGCCTTTGATATAAAAAATTTTGAAATGCTCTTTATCATTCCACCGACGAGGATGACAAAAGCTTTGCGTGTCATCCTCGTGACACGCCACATTCCTCTTCAAAATGTCATTAAACGTATTACGAAAGAAAAAGTTTTGCAAACGATCAAATCAGGCAACACAGCCCTTAAGAAAACCTTTAAAATAAAAAATCCCAAAATCGCGGTTTGCGGCCTGAACCCACATGCCGGCGAAGGCGGGAAGATCGGCAATCAGGAAATCACCGAAATTATTCCTGCTGTTAAGAAAGCGCGAGAGGCAGGCATTCATGTCAAAGGCCCATTTCCTGCTGACACGCTTTTTTCCCCCGGGATTGTGGATAAATTCGACCTTGTTCTTGCCATGTACCATGATCAAGGCCTGATTCCAATTAAAACATTATGTTTCAACAAACTCGTCAACACGACCATCGGTTTGCCATTTATTCGAACTTCTCCTGCACATGGCACCGCGTTTAACATTGCCGGTAAAAACATCGCAGACCCCGGATCCATGAAAGAAGCCATAAAACTTGCTGCGACGCTATAGAAACGAATTTCACCTCTATCACTAAAAACAAAACCGGAAGCCATCAACAAAAGAAATAAGTAATATGTCCAGGGCAAAACATCCACACATCCGCATTCTCGCGCAAAAACATCTCGGCCAAAATTTTCTTGTTAACGATATCATTAAAGATCGTATTATAGATTCCTGCAACCTGCAAGCAACAGACACAATCATGGAAATCGGCCCTGGCCAGGGCGCTCTCACGCAAGGGATCATTAAAAATGTTGCCAACTTTTATGCCATTGAAAAAGATATCCGGTTTATTGACACACTCAAAGCCCAATTTCCCCAGGCACACATTATTCAAGCCGACATCTTAAAATATGACTTTAAAAAACTTCCGCAAAACTTTAAAGTCATTGGAAACCTGCCGTTCAACATTTCATCCCCGATTATCGAAAAACTCATTTACCATCGTCAAAATATCCATGACGCATTCTTAACCGTCCAATTAGAATTTGGAGAACGGTTAACTGCGAAACCAAACAGAAAAGACTACGGATCGCTATCTTGTTTTATTCAATATTACGCGGATATTGAAATCCTTTTCAAAATTCCAAGATGGGCCTTCCGGCCTATCCCAAAGGTTACTTCTTGTTTTCTCCATCTAACTTTTAGAGAACCGCAACTAAAGGCTACAGATGAAAAACTGCTTTTCCGAATTATTCAAACCGCTTTCCGACAGCGACGAAAAAAAATCAGCAACGCGCTGCTTTCAATTATCCCTAAAGAAAAACTCACAGACATTCTCGAAAAGCTTAAATTAAACCAAACTCTTCGCGCCGAGAATCTAACCCTGCAAAATTATGTTGATATTAGTAATGAATTAAATACGAGAGGTGAGAGGTGAGAGGTGAGAGGTGCTTTATTCTTTTTCTTTATTCCATCCATCAAACCAATGTTTCTGAACATCGTCTTTCTTAATCTCAAACGCATAATCCAGGATGAGTTCCTGAATTTCTGTTTTTAAATTATCAAACATTATTCCCATCAAATTTCCATACTGTGCCGGCCGTGTCCACACAACATGGCCATCCACGTCGAGATGTTCGTCTTCTGTCAAATAAACAGTAAGATGGACTTTTTCATTAAAGGGAATACTTTCACGAGAAATCAAGCATGCCCCGGAACAACTTATATCCATACTGCGGCATTCATAAATATCTGCTGTCTCTTTAACCTTGCAAACAATACGATTATTAACTTCCCAGCGGGGAAGATATCGATTGTCATTGTTAGGGCCTGAATTGTCTGTTTGTGAAGGGACTTTTTCTGAATTTTGGCTAAACATAATATCTTCCTCCTTAGGCCTTCATGTTATTTCTCCATAAATGGTAAGAAAAACTCATAGAAGCTACCGCTAGAGATGTTTGTAAAACTAAATTTAATATATCACGCGCATATATCCCATACAAGGTTTCTCTTAGGAATTTTGCAAACGATGAGTTACCATTATCTGTACCCCTGTGAGTTACTAAGTGGGCGAACAGTGCAAGGTATCCCGTGCTCAAACAACTCCACTTCGCTTCGTAACTGCGCGGGGGACACCTCACACTATTCGCCCCCTTAGTAACTCACAGGCTACCATTATCCATGCAAAAAACTTGACATGTCGGGATATGGATGTTAAAAATAAAAACTACTACAAAGACTACATTTCATAGTATAGGAATTTCAAAAGACCCCATACGAAATTTCTACACGGCCATAAAATAGTTGTGAGCA
>JAGLHE010000149.1 GCA_023143685.1 Candidatus Omnitrophota bacterium | reverse complement strand
AAGCTCACATCTTCTTTAGCTGACGTGTAGAAAAGTATGGTTGTCTGTTTTATACTTTTCTAATACTGTAAATAAGCCTCGATGCGGGCCACTGCTTCTTTAAGATTTTCATAACTTGACGCGTACGAAATACGAACATACCCTTCACAAGATGATCCAAAAGCCACACCCGGAACCAAAGCCACCTTTTTCTTCTTCAAAAGGTTCTGCGCGAAATCCAAAGACTTCTCGCCTGTTTTCTTAATTGACGGAAAGACATAAAACGCCCCTTGCGGCATATGACATTCCAGGCCGATCTCATTAAGTGCCTCAACAATAAAACGTCGTCGACGCTGATACTCATTTTTCATCTTGTGGACAGCCTTAAATCCATTCTTAAGAGCTTCCTGCGCTGCCAGCTGGCCTGTGATCGAAGCGCACAAGATTGTATATTGATGAATCTTGGTCATCGCAGCAACAACATCACTCGGCCCGCAAACCCAACCGATACGAAACCCGGTCATTGCATAAGCCTTGGAAAAACCATTTAAATAAATCACGTGGTCTTTCATCCCCGGAAGGGAAGAAAGCGGTGTATGCTCAAAATCATATGTCAGCTCGTCATAAACCTCATCACTAACAACCAGCAGGTTACGCTTCTTAATAACACGCGCGATCGCTTGCAATTCTTTACGGGAATACGATGCCCCCGTCGGATTACACGGGTAATTAAGCATCAAGGCCTTAACGCCTTTTGTGCATGCTTTATCAATCTGTTGCGCTGTAAGCTTAAACCCGCTACAGACATCTGTTTTAAGAGGAACAACCTTGCCTCCTGCCAACTCAACCGTAGGGCCATAAGAGACATAGACCGGCTCAGGGACCAAAACCTTATCCCCGGGATTAAGGATCGCGCGCATCGCTAAATCCAGTCCTTCAGAGACCCCGACGGTGATCAGGATTTCTTCATCAAAGTCATAAGACATCCCGTAGCGATGTTTTAAAAAATGCGCGATTTGCTTTCTTAACTCCGGCATCCCCTTGTTCGAGGTATACGAGGTAAACCCTTCCTCCAAAGATGAAATCGCTTTTTCCCGGATATGCCAGGGTGTTACAAAATCCGGCTCACCGACACCTAAAGAGATGACATCTTTCATCCCAAGCACCAAGTCAAAGAAAGCCCTAATCCCCGACGGAGCAAGTTGTTGGACTGTTTTAGAAATTCTCATTATATTCTCCTTCTAATACGAAATATTAAGGCGCTTTTGTTTTTTTGTTTTCTTGAAAATATGGCCATCTTCTTTATATTTTCTTAAAAGAAAATGCGTGCTCGTACTACGCACATGCGCCATAGGAGACAACTTGGAGGCAATAAAATCAGAAACTGTCTGAATATTGTCGCCCTCGACTTCCACTAAAATATCATAAGCACCTGACATCAAATAACAGCTTCTCACTTCCGGAAAACTATAAATCCGTTCAGCCACATTATCAAACCCAACATCCTTTTGCGGGTCTACACTCACCTCAATTAAAGCCCGCACAAAAGAATGGCCAGCCCGCGCCAGGTCTTGATTCAAAACGGTTTTATACCCTGCAATAGTACCGTTTCTTTCATATTTGCGTATTGCTTTCTTAACTGTAGCTTCATCCTGACCTGTTAATTTCGCAATTTGCTCAGCCGTTAAGCGCGCGTCATTTTTTAAAAGCTCAAGGATCTCATCCATGATTGTTCCTTTCATATAATAAAGATTTATATTAATACTATTTATTATGTTCGCGGAAAAATATTATATCGCAAGAACGAATTTTGTCCTAGCAAAAAAAAAGCAGGGATAGATCCTTTTGCGTGCAACGCGCTACGTGCAACGAACAAGGATATTCTTCCCTACTTTTCCCAAAAAA
>JAGLHE010000148.1 GCA_023143685.1 Candidatus Omnitrophota bacterium | reverse complement strand
CTTTTGCCATTCAGGATTCGTGAAATCCGCATCCTCCGGGACATAAGAGAAACTTTTTCGCTCCGCCTGCTGCGCAAAAGAAGGTGATGCCATAATGGCAACAAGCATTACTGAAAACAATAATTTTCCTTTTAACGTCATACGCATTATTTTAAACTCCTTTTTGTAAAGTCAATATATACTTATAGATTGGATCCTAAAGAAAGAAATAGGCATACTGTAACTTCAGCATATTACCGCTTTGACATTTTGTCGATACCTTTTCATAATTTTTTCTGTCACAGGGCCCGCACACCCGTTTCCAATTTTTTCCCTATTCATCTGACTGGCCGGTATAACCTCTAATAATGAGTTAGTCAAAAAGGCCTCATCCGCCTGATAAAAATCTTCAACCCCGAGAATTTTCAGCCTTATTTTTATTCCGGCCTCTTTCGCGAGTTTTAAAACAACCTGCCGTGTTATACCATTCAATCCACCACTCCGCAACGCCGGCGCATACAAAACACCTTGTTTGCAAAGAAAAATATTTGTCCGCGCACCCTCAACAATTTCATCATTACGGTTCAGCACAACCGCTTCATCATAACCTTGACGCGCAGCCTCTTCGTGAGCCTTTTGAAAAAACCGGTAATCAATGGCCTTAACATCACAGGACACTCGCGGCTTTGTCATTTTGCGGGAATAGATCAAGACTTTGTACCCTTTAGAATACTGTGAAAAAGCCGGGGCCTTGTAAGGTCGCGCGATAACCGCGACATGAAATTGATGGTGCTTTTGCCACACCATAAGACGCATCCGCGCATTTCTTAACCGGTTAACCCGTAACGTTTCTGTAACGCTATGCCTTATTTCTTTTTTTGTGTAATTATTAACGATCTCCAGCGCCTTTAACCCCCGCTGCAATCGATTGATGTGTTTATCCAAAAGAAAAATCTTCCCGTCATAAACACGCATTGTCTCAAAAACACCTTTCGCGGTCATGACTCCCGGAACAAACTGTTCCAGCATTCTTTCATTTGCTTCAACAATTTTTCCGTCTAAAAAGATCTTTCTTTGTAACCGGCGAGTTACTGGGGGGCGAATAGTGTGAGGTATCCCACGCGCAGTTACGCAGCGAAGCGGAGTTGTTTGAGCACGGGATACCTTGCACTGTTCGCCCCCCGGTAACTCACCGGTTACCTTTCTTTTCCGATTTTGTTTCACACAAAAATCCTTTGCAAACATTCTTTCATGGCCTTAGCTTTCACCAATGTTTCCTGATATTCTCCCTCGGGTGTTGAATCAGCTACGATACCACCACCAACATGAAAATAAGCTTTTCCTTGATGAAACAACAATGTCCGGATCAGAATATTAAAATCCATATTCTCACGAAAACTTATGTACCCTAAAGCACCTGTATAAACAGAACGCGGAGACGGCTCTAACTCATCAATAATCTGCATCGCGCGTATCTTTGGGCACCCTGTTATCGACCCGCCGGGAAAACTTGCGCGCAATACATCAAAACAATCTTTCCCCTTCCGCAATCGCCCCTCAATGCTTGAAGTCGCCTGAAACACCGTCGAGTACTCTTCGATCGTCCGCATCTGACGCACATTTATCGATCCATACTGACAAACGCGGCCCAAATCATTGCGCTCTAAATCCGTAATCATCAACAATTCCGCCATGTCCTTCGGGCTACCTGTCAGCTCTTGTTTTCTTAACGAGTCTTCCCTCAGCGTTGCCCCGCGAGGCCGCGTCCCTTTCATGGGCCGTGTTTCAACTTTTCGTCCACGCACACGCAAGAACCGTTCAGGCGAACTACTGATAACCTGAAAATCACCGCCGTCGAAATAGCCGCCAAAGCACGACGGGGAAATCTGTGTCAAGGCATCGTAAACATCAACCGGATGCACGCTTCCCTCAAATGACGCCGCGTCAAAACAAAACCGCTGTGATAAATTAACCTGATAAATCTCGCCTTGACGGATATAAGACAAGGCCTTCCGTACAGCCTGGAGATATTCTTTTTTGGTAAAATTACTTTGAAGATTTATTTGATTTCCCAAAGACGGGCCACGACAGGCATAACTTTCCTTAACAGACAACGGCTCCAGCTTTTTTAAAATCTTTTTCAGGCGGGAGGCAGCCCTCTTTTCTTGCCGCGCATAATTCTTTTCAGGGAGGCCCGACGAACAAACATGCAATCTATGCTTCAAATGGTCAACAACCACAACGCTATCATAAAACCCGAAACAACAATCAGGCACCAGCAAGTCTTCTTTGCTTTGTCCTCGCACATTTTCTAACGGCAAACCAAATTCATATCCCAATACCCCGACGATCCCACAGGAAAAAGGAACAGGGCCCTTCCCTTTTTCAGGCAGTCTTGATCGATAACATAAAAATTGTTCTCTAAGATGCGTGAGAGTATCGCTCCCTTTGCTTTCAAAAACAAAAAACGGGTCAAACCCCACAAAAGAATATCGTCCTCGCGATTTATCCAACAAGCTGCTTTCCAACAAAAAAGCAAACGGCTCATCCTGAAAACAACGCAAGACATCTCGTCCCGCACCATGAAATGTAAAAAATTTATGTTCCATCAATTTATGTTTAATCTCTTATTACCCTCGAGGGCTTCTAAATAAACAATCCGCTCAAGTTTGAAATTTCGTTTCGCTCCTCTTAAATGGCAATATCCTGCCAGCATGCGATTACGCCCGGATCCAACAATACCCAACGGTGTCACCTCCCGTTCGGTCACTTCTATTGACCGAACCCCACAATATAAAATCCGCAACCCTTTAGCTGCTTCAATCGCCTCCTGAATCAACGCGATCTTATGTTGCTCTTGTTTCTTAAAAGATTCCCCCCGACTACCAAACAAAGACGCCAAACTTCCGACATCTTTTATCCCTTTTGCTGAAGCACTTTCGAGTAAATGCAAAAACACCTTTGATGTCATCATCACGTCTGCCATCGCCCGGTGCTGCTGTTTTGCGTCAACCCCGATGGCACGCGCGACAGACAACAAGGCATAGCTCCCCAGCCCCGGTAAAAGGCCACGCGCCATAGGCATTGTATCCAGGCACAAACTTTCTTCCAGCATCTGAGCACCTTCTTCCTGGTTCACCATCGGCAATTCATGCTTTAAAAATCCCAAATCAAATCTCATGTTATGCGCGACCAAACATGCGCCATTAATAAAATCCATAAACTGCGGCAAAACTTCATTACGCGACGGGGCATCTTCAAGCATCTCATCACTAATCCCGTTGACCATAAACGCGCTATACGAAACAGGCCGCCCTGGATTAATCAAGGAACAAAATTTTTCAACCGGCTCTAAATTCTTAATCTTAAGCCCTGCAATCTCAACCATCCGGTCTCCCCGGGCAGCAGACAATCCTGTGGTTTCAACGTCAAAAATAACAAACTCTGTCTCTTGAAAATTTTTCATCTTATCTCATTTTGTTTTAGTGTTATCACATACGATGGAAATAAAATTTTCGGCCTAAACGACATCTTAACCTGCCGAAGATTTTCTAAACCAAAATCATCCATCACGTTAATCCATTGGAAAGACTGCGCGTCTTTATCCCGGCAAACTTCCCGAAAAATAAAAACCGGCAAACCCTTCATATCCAGCCGTGCCACTTCAATCAAAACACAAAAAATATCTTTTGTTAACGCGCATCCGAAACTATACGCTACAATCTGGCCGTCCACACTCACCACGCGCCCCACCAACCCCAAAGCTTTCCAATGCTTCATCATTAAAGAATGGACGCCTTCATTTTCTTTAAGCATATGCTGATAGATATCATCCCGGCAAGATTCTTGCCGCTGTTTTGCCCAATCAACATAAAGCCTTTGGCATTCTTCCAACATATCATCCGTATATGCTGAATATTCACACGAAAAATTCCTGGAAAAAAAATTATAATCCGACCGTTTGGATTTATACGCGTTACCTTTTAAATCAACAATATCTTTACGATAATACCCGTACTCATCGCCCTTATGATACCTCGCAAATTTTTCTTCCGGAAAAAGATCCAACTGGCCTTCGACGACATTTTCAATTCTGGAAATTCCGTTGCCTTTATTCTTAGCCTCCATCCGCTCAAAACATTTTTCAATGGTATGTTGTGTTATTTGTTTTCCAAGCGGCGGCAAATACAAAAAAGGCCCCAGCCCATTATCAGCAAAAATACATAAATTGCCATCAACAATCTCCAGCTGAAAATCAAAATGCTCTTGCCAGGCAAATAAATTTGTAAAAGAGTACGCTGAATGTCCCTGCTGGGATTCTCTTAAATATTCTTCAACAACTTCTTTCTGTTTCAACAGGCCTATCACTTTTTATCCTTACATCATATTTCTTAATCTACAGGCGGCAAGGAGAAAAGCTCCTCGATCTCACCTAAACAATTACTATAATCAACAACTAACTCTTTATTCCTCCGCACAAAAGACAAGACTTCTTTTTGCTGAAAGAATTCTTTTAAATACTCAATATACTCATCCATCACCGAACTTCCAAAAGCATCCTGAACATACGGACAACTCAAGTGAACAGCTACTGCCACCCCAGGCTCTTTCCTCATCAACAAAAAAGGATACAGCTGACATTCAAAAGGCCGCCCATGATAAATTCCGCACGCATTGCTTTGCGGAGTCAAAAACCGGCAGATATGCCTTTCTCCAAAAGGAATAGTTGAGATCATCTTTTTCTCGTCTACCGAGCCCTTTAAAAAAATCTTTTCAACCAATTCCGGTTTTGCCACGCCCACCTTCTCTTCTTCCATAATCCGGGGACGCCATTCACTTTTTGCTTCAGAAAAACGGCAACACCCCTCGCACGACAAACATACTTTTGATGGAACCAATTGTTTCATTCCCTGCAGCATGATTATTCCCCTAAGATCTGCACAACCAACTCGCGCTGCCGGCTACGGTTATCAAAATCAATAAAGATAATCTGTTGCCATGTTCCCAAAATCATTTCAGCATCTCTAAATGGAAACGTCACTGACGGGCCTACTAACGAAGAACGAAGATGTGAGTGTCCGTTACCATCCCCCCACGCCTGGTCATGATGATACGGACCTGCGGGAATAAGTTTATCAAAAATGTCCTTAATGTCCTTAACCAAACCAGGCTCGTACTCACAAGTCGTCAGCGCGCAGGTGGAGCCTACGACGCTCACTGTCACAATCCCGGCATTAAGGCCACAGAGGCTTAAATGCTTTTGCACCTGTGTCGTTATATCAACAACCTCCGCGTTTCCTTTCGTTGATAAACGGATATATTCTGTTACAACAGCCATGCGCACCTCCTGTTTTAACGGGCTAAACTCCCAACCGCAACTTTTCGGTCCGGAGATAAAAGCGAAATTCCTTCAGCATCCCCAACAGCTAAAAGCATCCCCTGCGATTCCTCCCCCCTGATCGTAGCCGGCTCAAGGTTATTAACAACAACTATCTGTCGTCCGATCAAGTCTTCCTTTGCATACGCTCCCCGGATCCCTGCCACCAACTGCTTTTCTTCTTTACCGGTATCAATCTTTAAAACATAAAGTTTATCCGCGTTTGGATGGTCCTGCGCCTCTTTGATTTCAGCGACCACGAGTTTCATCTTTTTAAAATCCTCAAAACTCAACATTACCATTCCTTTCCTTTGTGCGCGTCCCGATTAAAGGTCTTACATGCTAATGCGGCAGGGACACACCCTTTCATTTTTACTCTACAAGAGTATTTAAATAATCTGCTGCTTCTTTTTTACTCAAAAAATCTTTTATCCCTTCCCTCTCCAAATAAACAAGAAAATATTTAGGCGAATCTTTAATGTATCTACGAAAAATCAAGTTCGTATACGACCCTATCATGACAGGCTGTGTTTTCGGATCGCCAAGATAGTACTCAATAGATTCATCAAATTCATTCAACAAAATCTTAAACGAAAAATCTTTTTCGTGCTTATGCTCCCGGACAAAAGCGCTAAAACGCTGGACTTGCGCCCGTTGCCTTTTCCAGTGATGTTTTGCTTTCATATTAAAAGTATAGGATTGATACGCGTTTAAACATACTGACATGAGCAATAATACCCATAGCCCCCAGCGCAAGCCCCTCATCCCCCTTTCCTTGCCGAAATAAAGAAAAAAAAGATAACCCAAACAATACAAACCTATAACCAGAAACAAAGCAATGATATAAAAATGATACAAGCTATTAACAATATAGCCAAACGTCTTGCCTTGCAAGCGGCCAACCGTGATCATAAAGCAATACGCGCCTGACATAGACAAAGAAGTTGCCGCAAGAATTCCTATATGCTTAGCCGTTATATTTTTATCTTCTGGGCCGCAATCCTTTCTAAACAATTCCCTCCTCTTGACGCAGAGCCTGAAAACACATATCAACCAACCCGCAAAAAGCAAAATATAAAGAACATTAAAAAATTCCCAACCGTTATAGTGCCCAAATTCCCTGGCAATATCGTTGACCATTAAATGCTTAAACTCTGTTCTTGCTGCAGGAAGAAAGCGGCAGAAATACGGCATCAGCACTGCTGCACCCAAAGTTAAAAAGACCAGAAAAAAATCTTTCACCACCCCACTGATATCCGCGGCACCCCCACCGGGCAATGATGGCAGGCCTACCCTGGCTAAATAATCGCCAAGGCTCATGCACGCATAAACCACAATCGGTATCACCAGCACCCCTATATTGTGCCATCCACGCGAGCTCGTGTTCCCCCCGCTCTTTTGAACACATCCAATCTTTCTACAAGAAAGTTCGCCTTTCATCTTTGACCGGCTCACATCTTCTATGCGGCCGTGTAGGAAAGTATTGTCGTCTGTTTTATACTTTCCTATACTGTGAACAAAAAGAAAAAACATAAAAATCAAACAGCACGCCACGCTAAATTCAAACGTCAAACACCCCAGAGACAGCAACACAACCATTTTCTTCATGAGGCTTGATTGTGTCTGCGAAGATAAAACGTATTGCGCGAAATAATAAAAAGCCTGAAGCAAAAAAACAACACACAAAATATATCCATTCACATGATGCCAGATGACCATTTCTTGCGAAATAAATAAAACCGCGAAACCCAACGCCAAAGGAAGACTTAAAAAAGAAGCATGAACAAGTGTCGCTATCCTCAGGATCTGCCATATAACAATCATATGCAAAACAAATCCTGTCACCTGCCACCCCAAAGGATTAAACCCGAACAACCATTTTTCTAAAGCAAGAAAGAAATAAAAAACCGGCCGGAAGAATAACGCGTCGCCTGTATTAATCTGCCGTGTCCGCGGATACGAGTAAGAAAAAACAACAAGATCCGAAAGGCTTTCCATCTCAGCCGTTTCAATCAGATAAACGTTGTGGTCTGCTCTTGAAACATGAAAAAAGGATGGGAAGAAAACAAATAAACTAACACAAAAAATGCCCAAAAACCCAAAGAAAAGAATTTTTCTATTCATACTTATAAAATGAGTGTTAATAATAAAAAGAATATTATTTTATCATACTCTTTTAAAAACGGGGATATTTGTGCCGGCCCCAAACCAACCCCAAACCGGTGGGAAGAAAGGATTTTCGCCGTTACAAAAATACAAGAAACGCAATTGTTCCACTACAACCGGCATGCTATACTGCCCCAA
>JAGLHE010000147.1 GCA_023143685.1 Candidatus Omnitrophota bacterium | reverse complement strand
ATCAAAAGGGGCTGTTTCTTCTGATAACAATCATGACCGGCTTTTTTGCCCTATTGCCACTCTGTGATTTCCAATATTACCTGGCTCAAGGCGACCACGGACGCGACCTTTACTGCTTTCAACAAACCATGCAAGGGGCGATGCCTTACCGTGATTACTCCTGGGTTTTAGGCCCTTTAATGCCTTACTACTACAGTGTTTTCTTCACAATTTTCGGGGTGAGCGCGCAAAGCGCTCTGCTGGGACAAACTTTTCTGGCCTTCATCATTGGGATAACACTATACTTAACGTGTTCTCTTTTTCTCTCCAGGCCCCTTTCCTTTATTGTGGCCTTGTTTTACTGGACCTTTCGCGGGACAGAATTCTTTTACACCTACGTTCACATCGGCGGGCTGGCAGCTCTGATGGCAACCATTTACTTTTTACTGAAATATCTAAAGAATAACCGCGCCGTCCACATATACGCGGGATTTCTTTGCCTTTTTATTTTAATGTTAATCCGTCTTAACATCGGAATCTCAAGCCTTGTTGGATTCTTGGCCTGCTTATCGCTCATTGATAAATTCAATAAGCCGGCGAACTTCAAAAAAAACATTCTCCGCAACCTTTCAATAAGTCTCGGGATCCTCGCTGCAACAGGAATCATTTATTGGATACTACTGAAACCTTTGCCGTCGTACGCGCTTCACCAATGCTTCCCTTATAGTAAATCACATCGTACTGATTTAAGCCCCTCTATCCTTGGAACACTTCCTTTGCTGTGGAACTTTTCAATCGGATTTTTTACCTCATCCGCGGCACACTCTGCTTTTGGCCTTCTCACACTTTTTTTCATATGGCTCGCATCGTCTGTCTTATCACGCAACCAAATTGCCGCGTCAGAAAAAAAAGAAAACCTACTCGCTATAAGCTGCCTTTTTATTTTTTTAATCCTCAATTTGCACGAATTTATTTTAAGCGGTGTCTACTACCGGCTAAACTGGATCTACCCTGTCTTCACCCTTATCATCTTTTTTATTATTCATGTCGGCCTAAAAAAAACACCCTCCCGTCTTATCCATTGCCTTCTTTTAACAACTTTTATAGGGGGCGCTTTTTTCCACCTGCACAGACAAAACTTTAATATTATCGCATCCAAAGGACGTCATAACATATTAGATATTGGAAAAACAAAAATCTACACGTGGCAAACTCCTGACTGGTTTTACGCGGTTTACGCGACAACTGATTTTCTCAACAAAAATCTCGCGGAAGACGAAACCTTTTTCGCTCTTCCTTTTGACCCTCTTTATTATTTTCTTACAGAAAAGAAAAGCCCAACGCGACAACTGATCTTCTTTGAACATAAAAATATCCCTGAAGAACAGGAACTAGACATCATTCAAAAACTTGAAACACAAAAGGTTAATTATATTATCATTTCTAACCGGGCTTCCTCGCCTGGCGAATCGCTTGGAATTTTGGGCCGGGACTATTGCCCTCTTTTATTTAAATACATCGAAGAGAATTTTGGAGTCGTAACCACAATTGGAGAATGGGCCCGTCCCGCAGGCTGGGCATGGAATCATTCGATAAGGATATTAAGAAGGAAATTTTAAAAACTAAAGTAAAATTCAAAACAAATTCTGACTTTAACATCCCTTCTAAGATTTACCACAAAAAGCACGTTCCCGTTCAACAGTAAAAACAAGGAATAGGCCTAAAGCAGCACTAACACTGTTCAACAAAACATCCTTTGTCTGGTAATAACGGTTTGGCAGAAGATATTGAATCCCTTCATCCCCCCAGCCAAGCAGGGAAGTCAGAACAAAGGCGCCAAGATACGCTTGCCAATTTTTAAAATCTAAAATAAATGCCCAGTAAACAAAAAAAGACAAAATCCCATATTCTACCAAGTGTAAACTCTCTTCCGGCGTCGGGAGCAAACTTATTGCCAGC
>JAGLHE010000146.1 GCA_023143685.1 Candidatus Omnitrophota bacterium | reverse complement strand
ATATTGTATTTATAAAAAATAAACGAACAATGTTTTATTTTTTTATCGGGATTCTTATGTTAGGAGGAATCATTGCCTCAACAAGCAGGATTTCTTTAATAACAGCTATTTTAGGCATTGCCTTAATTTTCTTTTTTCAATTGCCAATCAAACTTTCACGGCAAAGAAAAATATTTATTTTTTTGTTTTTTCTAATATTAACAGGAACTTCCATTATAGGTTATTTCGTTGCTTTTCATTTTAATGCTTCAGTAGGAAATGATAATTTCTTTTCTTCTATTCTAAGTACAACAAGCATTTTGCCTCGTTTTGTAGAGTGGAGAGATGTCTTTGCGGCATATCCACTAGATAAATTTCCTCAGTTATTTCTTGGATGGGGAACAGGTGTTGTTGGAGTCGCGCAGGCCAAATTTATTCCAGATTCATATTTCATTGATAATTTTTATATTTTAGTTCTGGTTATGCATGGAATTGTTGGTTTATTTTTGTGGTTGGTTTTTTTTGGGGCCCATTTGTTGAAATTGCTTAATTTTGTAACTGCAAAATCTTCCCGAGACTGCCAGCACTATTGGTTTATTGTTGGCACGCTAGCTTTTATAACTTCACAATTTATTGAGTTCTTGTTTAGAACGACGCTAGAGGGATTTCCAATGCAAATTTATTTTTGGGTATTTTGGGGTCTCTCGATGCGTTGTATGCATTTATACAATATCAGTCTAACTCAATCGAATGCTTCAGAATTAAGATAATATCTATGTGTGCAAGATTTTTATATATTTTGATGACATGTTTATTTGTGATTTTTAGGGCACAACTCTCTTTTGGAGCTGCTTTATCACATTCATTTTCTCCAATATTTGAAAAGCCTGGAAGTATATTTCCTCTAGGAGAGAAAATAGTTCTGAAACTGAAATTCTCAGGATTAGGTGAGAATGATGATGAAAAGCATTATTTTTCATATAATATCGAAGATTTTTCAGGTAAACAAGTTGATTCTGGAGATGGCATAGTTAATTACGATAAGATGCAGGCAGAAATTTTTCCCCAAATTAATGAAGGGGGATGGTTTTTAGCGAGAATTGCTCTCTTTATAAATAATCAAAAAATTGAGATATTCAATCAAGGCTTACCAAACAACGCAGATTATGTCACTTTTGCGGTTACCCCTAAGAATAATAACACATATAAAGATTTGCCATTTGGAATTTGTGAACATTATCTTAATGAAGAAAATGCTGAAATAATGAGGACGGCTGGAATTGGGAATTTAAGAATTGATGTTTTTTGGGATGGGATACAGAAAGATAAATTTTCATATAATTGGGATAGATTTGACAATATACTTAAAATCGCAAAAAAATATGACATTAAGGTACTACCCATTATTGATTATGGTGTACCTTGGGCATCGACAGCGCCACATAATATAACAGGATATGATCGAACTCGCTATATGCCTCACACTATTCCATTTTTGAGGTTTCTGAATTTTCTAGTTGAACGATATCAAAATGAAGTGGATCAATGGGAAGTGTGGAATGAACCTAATATTGGTTTTTGGAAATCGGCGAAAGAGAAATATGCGGAATTACTAAAGATTGCTTATGAGGAAATTAAGAGTGTTGACTCAAAGGCAACGGTTTTAATGGGGGGGATGTCAGAAGCTTCGCCGGAATGGATAAAAATGCTTTATAGGGAGGGTGCTATTAACTCATTTGATGCTTACAATATTCATCCTTATCATTATCAAGTTATTCCTGAAAAACGATTGCCATACGAATTAAAGAAGTTTAATAGTATCGTTGACAAATTGAGCAAGAAGCCAATTTGGATAACAGAAATTGGTGCACCTACCAATATTGTATCTCTTCAAGAACAGGCATCGTACTTAGTAAGAGATGCTGTTATATCATTAGCAAATGGTGGTGAAAAGTTTTTTTGGTATGAATTAGCAGATCATCACGTTGACTCTAATGACAAAGAGGCTAATTTTGGAATATTATACCATGATCTATCGCCAAAACCGGCATATGTAGCCTATGCGATATTGATACATCAGCTAGATGACGCGAAATTTGATGAAAAAATGGATATGAAATCCGATAGCGTTTATGTTTACCGTTTCAATAAGGCTGATCAAAAGATTGATGTCTTATGGACTTTAAAAGACAATGAGAAAATTGTTTTAAAAGATTTGCCTCGGGAAGTCATGGTTACAAATATCATGGGCGTTGAGAGAGCAATCACTACCGATGATGGAATTTTAGAGCTAAATTTAACTCAATATCCTATTTATTTATATTTATGAATATCATTATTAATGCGACAATTTTAGATGAGAAGCCTTCCGGTTTAGGTATATACACACAAAATATTATAAAAGAACTTTCGAAGATGTTAGGCGCAGGGCATCAATTGATTGTGTATACCTCGTATGATGTGCCGTTTGATGGTTTAAGGGTGATTGTTCGGAAGGTGTCCAAATATGTTCAGCCTAAATATGGTAAATGGGGTGGGGTTGTTCGTTTTATTTGGACCCAAGTTATTTATCCTTTGAGGCTTATTAAAGATAAAGCTGATATCGTATATAATACTACTCATCATGCCATCTTTTTGACGCGTGTTCCGCAGATTATGACTATCCATGACTTGCTGCCTATTAAATTTTCAAAAAGGCATATAACCCAGCACTATTATTTCAAATATGTCTTAAAGTTTTTTCTTCATAAATGCCTTCATGTTTTTACAGTATCCGAGAATTCAAAAAAAGATATCCATAATTTTTATCATGTAGACGAAGAAAAAATTAATGTTATTTATAATGGCTATAATGAACAGATTTTTCAACCAGTTCAAGGTAAATCCCAACTAAAAGAAAAACTTTCGGGCAGTTATATGTTAATGCTTGGGGCATCTTATTCTCACAAAAATGTGAAACGGGTTATTGAGGCATTTGCTAAGGTCAAGGATGAGATTAATTGCGATTTGGTGATATCGGGTGGACGCAATCAATATATAGAGAGCCTAAAGGAATGTGTAAAGAACCGAGGATTAGGTATTCGAGTTCATTTTATTGATTATGTTCCTTTCTCGGACTTGCCGGAATTATATTCTCGCGCTAAAATTTTCCTTTTTCCTTCGTTATATGAAGGGTTTGGGATTCCCGTGATTGAAGCGATGGCTTGTGGATGCCCAGTTTTAACTTCCAATGTATCTTCCTTGCCTGAAGTTTGCGGCAATGCTGCTTATTATGTAGATCCGTATAGTGTGGATAATATTGCGGCGGGGATGACAAAGTTACTGGAAGATGTATCGCTAAGGCAGGAATTGATTCAAAAAGGCTTTGAACGGATTAAGATGTTTAGTTGGGAAAAGTCGGCAAAGCAAATATTAGACATTATAAGAAAGATTGATAATGAAAATAGCAATTGTTCATGATTTTTTAAATCAATATGGCGGGGCAGAGAGAGTCGTTGAAGTAATGCATGAGATGTTTCCTGAGGCATCTGTATATACTTCTGTTTATCTTCCAGATAAGATGTCAGATTCTTTTAGGGAAATGGATGTCAGGGTGTCCTTTATGCAGAAACTCCCAGGCGTAGAAACGAATTATAAGAAGTATTTTTTGATTTATCCGTTCGCTTTTGATAGTTTTGACCTGTCGGGATATGATTTAATACTTTCATCTAGCAGTTCTTATGCTAAAGGGATCAAAAAATCAAAAGAATGTATGCATATCTGTTATTGTCATACACCGGCAAGATTTATATGGCGTTATGATATATATATGGAGCAGGAGAATGTTAGTAGTTTAGTTAGGAGCATTGTTAGAATAGCTGCAAATCTATTTCTTAAGAAATGGGATTTAAAATCGAATGAAAATGTTGATTATTTTTTAGCAAACAGCGGATATATACGGCAGAGAATTAAAGATATTTATGACAGAGATTCATATGTTATACATCCACCTGTATCTGTAGATAGTTTTTCTATATCAGACAAAGTGGAGAATTATTATTTAATAGTGTCACGTTTAAATGCTTATAAGAAGATTGATATTGTTATTGAGGCATTTAATGAATTAGGTTTGCCATTAGTTGTTGTTGGAGGAGGGCCACATAAAAGTAATTTGGAGGGCATTGCTAAAGATAATATAAAATTCATTGGTAAAGTAAGTGATAATGAATTGCTAGAGCATTATAAAGGCTGCAAGGCCTTCATCTTCCCCGGTGAAGAAGATTTTGGGATTACGCCTGTAGAGGCACAAGCGTCCGGTCGCCCAGTTATTGCTTACGGAAAAGGTGGGGCTTTGGAAACCGTGGTAGATGGGAAAACAGGATTATTTTTTAAAGAACAGACATCGGAATGCTTGATCAATGCGATCAAAAGATTTGAAGAATGCGAAAAAGATTTTGATCCAAAAGTAATACGTGAAAATGCAGAGAGGTTTAGCAAAGAACGGTTTAAGAAGGAGTTTGGTGAATTTATAGAAAAGAAATATTGTGAATGGAGAAATAAAAAAGGATAAGTCTATTTTATTTTTCCAAAAATGTATTCAGAATCCTCTTCTTTTAGTCTTCCCTCCAAATCTCGAAGGAACATTTCTGCTAATTTAAGAGAAGTTTCGATGTTGTCCTCTGAAGTAGGGATGTCGAGTCTTATCATTAAACCAGTTCTTTTTTTATTGAACAAATTTGAAAAAAGCTGATGAATCTCTCCTTGAACAAATGATTGCATTAAATTTTTATTTATAACCAACCAGGATATTACTAGAAATCCTGAATCTTTTTTGCCCGCATAAATTGTATTTGTCTTTAAAATGTGTTGGTTTAATTTAAAATCCATTTTACCGAAATCATTAATTTTAAATCCTGAGCTGTGGAAACAAACTTTTGGTGGATGAAAGTTATTGACATCTGCAACAAGGAAAAGCAGGCTTTCTCCCGCACGCGTTCCGTAAAGCCGCGCAAAGACGTCGCTGACAAAATTGTAGCGGTCATCCTGTTCGAGATTCAATTCTTTAGCCATATCTTTACTGCGCCAATCGCGCATGATGTGAGGGATCCCCAGCGTACCGATGATGTCCGGGCTTTCGTACTGAGGCTTCGGGAGCGCGAAAGCGATAACTATGGTCGCCAGGAGTAAAGTGATTGTTATGTAGAGTCTGGTTTTCATGTTTTTATAAAGGCAGCTTTCTGTTTAGTGCCTTCTCAAATCCTATCAACCCCAAAATAATAATTAAAAACATCACCATTCCGCTGAAATCATGGAAAAATCCCTGGCCGGCTTCTTCACCGAAATAAAAGGTGATGAGGCATAAAGCAATAATGCGGACAAGATTGCCGATAAGGGCCAGAGGGAAGATTGATACGAACAGGATCAGGTTTTTTGATAGCTTGCCCTTGTTAAAATAAATATAAACAAGGCCCAGGGACATCATCGTGATGAGCGAGCGAAAGCCGCTGCAAGGCGCCCCCATGAAGATTTCATGTCCCCCCATATTGATGAGAAGCCCTTCCCGGACAATATCGTATTGCATAGCTGTGAGGATATGCGCGCTCAAAACAGAGGCGGCATAGCGCATCGGCAGGGTGATATTGTCAAGGACGCCTATCGGGATAGGGACAAGCAACAATAAATAAAGGATCGGAAATGCCAAAGTTTTGGCGAGGTCCTTATTATAGAGGAAGAGGCATATCCCGAATAAAAGCGGGATTAAAGAGAGCGTTGAAATAAAGAGATAGTCCCAGCGCCAGCCGAAGGTAAACATGGCCAGGCCGAGGATGAGTAATGTAAGATGTAAGATGTAAGACGTAGGACGGGATTGCCGCGTCGCTTCGTTCCTTGCAATGACAGATATTTCATGCCGTTTCAACCATACAATGAGTAGGGAGAGCGGGAGGATAAAATAGGCATGGGTATAGTCGATAGCATCCCACCGCGCACTATAAAGGTTTATGAAAGCAGGGGTATAAAGGACAATTGTAAGTATCCAGGGAATAGCTTGAAGCATAATAGATTATTTTAAGCTTTTGTAGAATAAATAGCAAAATATATAGTCAATAAAAAAGGCCTCAACTTTCATTAGTTGAAGCCTTTTGTATTGATGAAAAAAAATATTTAAACTGTTGCCGCGTTTTTTTTCTTGCGATATAAGTTAACCGCGATCGGCGCGCCGCCTATAAGAAATAAGGTCATCGCCAGCGGTTCAGGCGTAACTGTAAAACTGGTCGTGCCAAAACCGGTTTCTCCGGTAGTGTAAAAATAATTAGAGTTGACTTCCCATTCACCCACCTTCTTGACTGTGGCCCAATCGGTCAATGTAATCCATCTGTTTCTATCAGTGGTTGAGCCTGTTGTGCTCGCGTAGAAAGCGGAGGCAGCCGGGTTTCGCCAGAATGATCCGGTGAAGGATTTTCCGTTGGCAGGCAGTCTCATGTAAAGATACGGTGTTTCGTCAAAACCAAACACTGTTTTTTCTACAAAAGAACCGGAAGACCCCACAATTTTGTACTCATCAAAACTTGCGGATGCGTTATGGGTAAAAATTGTGAAGGTTAATAATAATGTGCTTAAAAAACAGGTGATCTTTTTGTTCATATTAAAAGCCCCTCTTTAAAAAATGACATTATAAACGTTTTGTTTTTCTGTATAAATTTGTCGCGATTGGGAGGCCACCCACGAGAAATAAGACCATGGACAGCGGTTCAGGCGTAACTGTAAAAGAGGCAAGGCTTGTCGCCGTAGCACCGCTCGCATAAAACACATTCGAGTCAATAGTCCAGTCACCTGTCTCCGCAACAGTCCCCCAGTTCGCTAAGCTGAGCCATCTTTCATCTACTGCTCCGGGCTCGCCAAAAACAAAAGGTTCCGCACCGCTTGGCGCATACCAAAATGAACTTGTGAAATTCAATTCGTCATTAGGGAGTTGCATATAAAGGAAAGGGGTCTCATCAAAACTAAACGTGTCTTGGGCAATTGTGCTCCCTGATGATCCAACGGTGTAAGTATCAAGCCCTGCTGCGGCAGGAGCAGCCATTGCTAAGAAAACAGCTAAAATTAAAAAGGTTAGTGCATGCACTAATTTCTTGTTCATGATACGATTCTCCTTAGATTATTAGAAAATGAGTATTATGTGTTTTTTGTATGTTTTCGTTTACGTCTTAAAAGCATTGGGATGCCACCCATGAGAAGCAAGCCTATTGTGGCCGGTTCCGGTGTTACGGTAAATGCCGTAGAATCCACATCATTGTTTCCGCGTGAGTCAAAATAATTCGCGTTGATCGTCCATTCCCCGGTTTTTTTGACATCTCCCCAATTTGTTAAAGTAACCCATCTTTCGGTATCCATGTTCAAGGCGCTGACGCTAAAGTATGCCAAACTGTCTGGATCATTCCAGGCAGCAACGGTGTTGGCGACAACTCCCTCAGGAATTTCCAAGCTCATGTAAAGATAAGGTGTTTCGTCCAGGTCGAATGAGCTGTGCGGGGTAGTGCTGCCGAATGAATCCGTTGTAAACATGTCAATGATCCCCGGTAGCGCTGAAGCATTTTTGGGCATAAACAAGATGGTTGCGGAAACAGCAAGAATTACGATTAATAGTTGTTTTCTCATTTTTTGAATCCTTTCATAAGGAAAGTTAATAAGCGTTAAGTATATGCGCCTGCTTACATTTGTCAGTAAAACAACAAGGGGCAGGTCAGAGCAGTGAATTTGGATATAATTTTGGTATGGTGACAAAATTTCCAATATCATGGTTATCAATACACTGTATAATAAGCAATTTCCATGCCAAGTTTTAAAGAATTTTCATTTATTTTATGTGTTGAAAATAAATGAGTTATGTATCTCCGGATATTATTAAGCATTGCCCATTGTGATGAATGTATATAATTTTAGACAATGTCGAATTATTTAAACGCATTACTTATTACACCCTAGTACATTTACGATAAATGATATCTGCGTAAATCATGTCATTAAATGAGGTGTGACGAAATTTATTAATTAATATTTAACCCGTTGGAAATGCGAGAGTTAAGGAGAACTGACACCATTTATAGGGAGAATTGACACCACACCATTTATAAATATGTATTGCAATTTAGTTATAGCTAAGTTATACTTCATATATGAATAGCGAAATATACAACACACTTCAGACAAGAGAGTTGTTCCATCTTGAGTTTTTACGTTGGCTAAGTCGCAGGATCAAGGCCGAATTTTATGCTCTCAAGGGAGGGACGAACCTGAGATTTTTCTTTAAGAGCTTCCGTTATTCGGAAGATATGGATCTGGATGTGCATACGATTTCTGTTGAGAAGCTAAAAGACATTGTCATGGAAATTTTAAACGCCAAGTCATTTACGGACAATCTGAGGGCATTTAATATTGCTCAAATCATTCCACCTAATATCGCAAAGGCCAAGCAGACGCAAACAACCCAGCGTTTCAAGGTTCATCTTATCACGTATTCAGGGGAAGATCTTTTTACTAAGGTTGAGTTTTCACGGCGAGGGATGAGCGGCACAGTTGCGGTCCATCCTATATCTGATACAATCCTGCGGTTATATAAGATGACGCCTTTATTGGTGCCGCATTATGATATTTATTCTGCGGTGTCACAAAAGATCGACGCCCTTGCCGGCCGCGCGGTGACCCAGGCACGTGATATTTTTGATCTTTTTATCTTAAGTTCCCAATATGATGCTTCGGAAGATAAGCAAGCTAGGGATACAGCTCAAATAATCAAGGCTCATGAAAATATATTCACGATTTCATTTGAACAATTCCGGGACACGGTTGTTTTATATTTGTCAGCTGAAGATCAAATGGCTTATGGCAATCCTTCTATGTGGGATGAAATAAAATTGAAAACAGCGCAATTTTTGGAGGAAATAAAGGATCCAGGACATGGCTAGGCAGAATATACTGGTTTATATAAAGCAATTAAAACGCCCGGTTTTTGCGACGAGTGAAATCATTGCCTTATCCGGGAAATCACCGTCGACCGTTACGCAATCTCTAAATTATCTTGAAAGCCAAGGATTGATCATTAAGGTTCATCGGGGAATATGGGCCGAGGCTGACAGTCGGGTTAGTCCGTACAGCATTATTCCTTTTTTGATGCCTCAGTCCCGGGCTTATGTTTCATTTGTCAGTGCTTTGCATCTGCATGGGATGATTGAACAGATTCCTCAAGTGATCACACTGGCATCAACTTCTCATACCAGAACCGTTCACACAAAGATGGGTACGTTTACAATCCATAGAATCACGCCGCAATTTTTCAAAGGTTTTGACTGGTATCGCGGGGCTGGGAATTTTTTGATTGCCCAGCCGGAAAAGGCCTTGGTGGACAGCCTGTATATCTCAGCGTATAAAAGTAAGCAATTCGGTTTTTTTCCGGAAATGAATTTTCCGAAAGAATTTCGATTTTCAAAAGCAAGGGGATGGGCTAAAGAGATACCCCAGGCTAAAATCAGGTGTTATGTGCAGAAGAAGCTGGAAGTACTTTTTAAAAAATGCTGAGGGGCATGACGGTGGTGAAAGAAAAAGGGGTTATGCGGAAATTAATGAATTGCAATAAATTAAATGTTTAAACAACATCCCCTATTTTATTTTATGAAAACTCTCAAGAAATATTATTTTGTGCTGGGGGCCGCAATTTTTTTAAAAATTGTTTTGTTCCTTTATGTCAACCTCACTACCCCCCAATCCAGGTTCCTCGTCGATTCACATGATTATTTGTCCACCAGCCAGGGCATTGCTGAACATAAGGTATTTGCCCGCGTTGACCCGCAAGGAAACGTTAATCCGGAAATATACCGCACTCCGGGATATCCGTTCTTTCTGGCAGTCTTGCATCGGTGGCTGAAGATTCCCCTGGCAGGGATTGTTTTTATTCAGATACTGCTAACACTTGCGGCTGCGTTTTTGACATATAAAACAGCAATACGCATTGATCCCCGATTAGGGTTTTTAAGCGCGCTTATTGTCCTTTATGATCCTCCTGTAACAATCTTTTCCTTAATTATTTTAACAGAAGCAGTGTTTTTATTTCTTATGGCACTTTTTATGTATGTTTTTGTTCGCTACCTCGAAAATTCTCAAAAGCGTACGCTTGTTATGTGTGCTTTAGTTTTAGTTGCCAGCGTTTATGTCCGGCCTGCCAGCTATTATCTTGGAATTGTGCCTGTGTTCTTTGTGATTTGGCAGGCAACGCGGCGAAGAGAGTGGAAGAAGATGGTTGTGCATGCAAGCCTTTTTGCGGTTATTGTCTCCGGCATTACAGGATTGTGGCATTACCGCAATTATTCTTTATTTGGACAAAACACATTTAGCAGTATCAATAACGCGACTGTGGGTATGCATGGGTTGTATAAAAGTTATTCCCGGAGGGTAGAAAAGGGAGAAATCCCGGGAACGGAAAATCCGGTTATCTATTACTCGCGGTTAACGACACGTTCGTTTTTATCTTTAATGACTCGGCCCGGGTCGTTGAAGTACTTTGGTCCTTCGAAAATTTTGAAATATTCAGGAAAGCTTTTTGCGTATCCCTGGATGATATTCTGGATGATTGGATTTTTTGTGGGGCTGGTGCGGTTTAAAAAAGACAGGCGGTTTTTATTCCTGATGGTGGTTATTTTGTATTTTATCGGGGTTACGATTGTTTCGATTACTACACAGGCATATAGCCGGTTTCGGGTTCCGATGGTGCCGTTTTTGGCAATTGTTGCGGCTTATGGATGGGTTGAGGTTGTTGTGTCACAAAAAAGACAAAATTAAGGTGGTTCTGCGCGGTATTTGTATTTAGAATGATATACATTGGAGTCACGTTATGAGCGATAATATTGAACATATATCTAATGAAGAAAAAGCCTGGGGTGAAGAGAGGGCGTGGAAGGTTGTTCTGGAGATAGTTGAAGATATCGGCCTTGAGCAAAAAATTCTCAGTATTTCGTACCGTCTGCAATGGCAGGATTATCAGATTATTTTAGATAATGAGTCGCATTGTGAATTACGCGAAAAACTTATAAATGTTTATTTCAGTGAGAAAAATACGGATGTCTACAGAGAAATTGCTTTTCGGCTTCAGCATCCAACTCAGTTTGAGGATTGGGAATAATAAGTGAAATCACGATTAAAAAAAGAGCTCGGATTGTTAGATGTTTTTTGTATCGCGACCGGAGCGATGATAAGTTCCGGTTTGTTTATTTTGCCGGGAATCGCGTATGCCAAATGCGGGTCCGCGGTTATCCTGGCATATTTTTTATCCGGACTGTTGGTTTTGCCCGGAGTACTCTCCAAAGCTGAATTAGCAACCGCGATGCCTCGCGCAGGGGGGACGTATTTCTACATGGAGCGAAGCTTGGGGCCGGTTGCCGGTGTTATCGGAGGGTTAGCGAACTGGCTTTCTTTAAGCCTGAAAAGCGCTTTCGCTCTTATGGGGCTTGGGATTTTTGCTGTTGTAATCTATCCGGATATCACGCTGCTGCAAGTGAAGATGATCGCGGTGGGGTGTTGTTTGTTTTTTATGGTTTTGAATATGTGGAGTGTTAAAGAAACCGGCAGGGCGCAAATTATAATGGTTTTTGTCGCGTTAGGGATACTGGCGTTTTACGCGATATGGAATGTCCCGCATGTCCGTTTGCCAAAATATATTCCATTTATGCCGCATGGTTTTAAATCTGTTTTCTCGGTTGCCGGGCTGGTTTTTATTTCCTATGGAGGGTTGACAAAGGTTGCGAGTATCGCTGAAGAAGTGAAGAAGCCGAAACGTAATATTCCTCTGGGAATGCTGAGTGCTTTTTTTGTGACGTTGAGTGTTTATGTTGTAACGATTTTTATTACAGTCGGGGTGGCGGACAGCACAGCATTAGCAGAGACGAGAATGCCGTTGTCTTTGGTCGCGGGGCAGACGATGGGGCAATGGGGCGCGATCCTTCTTGCCATAGCAGCTGTGATGGCTTTTATTACAACGGCTAACGCGGGGATTTTATCGGCATCAAGGTTTCCTTTGGCGATGAGCCGTGACCGGCTTTTGCCAAGGGTTTTTCGTTATGTTAACCGCCGAAAACGCACGCCATATATTGCTATTTTTGTGACCGGCGGGTTTATGATTGTTGTTATCCTCTTTTTAGGGCTTGAGGATTTAATTAAAACAGCTTCGACCATGAAAATATTGCTTTTTATATTTTGTAATATTTCGGTCATTATTATGAGGGAAAGCAAAATTCAAAATTATCGTCCGACTTTTCGGTCACCTTTTTATCCATGGCTGCAAATTTTCGGGATTATTGTGCCGGCTTTCTTGATTTTTGAGATGGGAAAAATTGCTTTAGTGATTACAGGGTTGTTCGTCGGGGCAGCGCTGGTGTGGTACCGTTTGTATGTTTATAAAAAAATAGACCGTCAATCAGCGCTCGTGCATTTGATTGAGCGCATAACCGCCAAGGAGTTGGTGCGTAAAACCCTGCCCGGCGAGTTGCGGGAAATTTTGCGTGAGAGAGATAATATTATTGAGGACCGGTTTGACCGCCTGATTAAATCTTGCGAGATTTTGGATATTCAGGAGAAGATGGACGTTGAAAAACTTTTCAGTAAATTGGCCTTGACCCTTTCGCCGCGGATGGAAATGAAAGAGAGTGATTTAGTAAAGCTTTTTTGGGAACGGGAGCGTGAGTCAAGTACGGTGCTTGCTCCGGGATTAGCGATTCCTCATATCGTTATTCCAGGGAAGAAGAAGTTTGATGTCCTGCTTGTGCGGGCGAAAGCCGGTATTCGTTTCCCCGGACATACAAAGCCGGTGCGGACGTTGTTTGTGCTTATGGGATCAAAAGATGAACGTAATTTTCATTTAAGGGTTTTGGCGGCAATCGCGCAAATTGTTCAGGATGAAGATTTTGAAAAGCATTGGATGTCGGCGTATTGGGCTGAGGATTTACGGGACATCGTTCTTTTAGCTGAACGAAAACGTTTTAAAGATGGATAGTAGTTCTGCGCGGATTTCGCGAAGGGCTGAAAAAAGGGGGAGATAATGAATTGTCCGGATTGTAAAAAGGAATTGGGACAGGTTGAGTTTCGGGATATTACGATCCATGAATGTGTGGATTGTAAAGGCCGGTGGTTTGATCGTGATGAATTGCGTAAGGCCAAGGATAATGCGGATGAAGATTTGCGCTGGCTTGATTTTGATCCGTTTGGCCAGGAGGCAGGCGCGAATACTGTAGAGGCCGATAGCAAGGCGTGTCCAAAGTGCTCAACGTCGATGTCCTCGCTGACGTATGATAAATCAAATGTTGTGATTGAGAAATGTTCGCAGTGTCATGGGGTTTGGGTGCATTGCGGGGAATTTGAAAAGATCATCCGTTATTTGGAAGATCTGGTGTCGACGAAAACGGCCCCGGGCTATGTTAAAAATTCTGTTGCGCAGTTTTTAGAGATTGTGACCGGTCCCGAGGGAGTGGTTGCTGAGGTTAAGGATTTCCTGGTTGTGACAAAGCTTCTGGAAGTGCGGGCAGGGGTTGAGCATCCACATCTGGCAGAAGCTGTAAATAAAATCTATCAATATTTTCCGTTCATATAACGTGCAACTTTGGGCGCGCAACGGGCAACGGATTGCGTGCTACGTGCTGCGTACAACGTAAAATTTACAGCTTAAGATTAACGAAAGAAGGAAAGTGGCAAATCGACGAAGAAAGACTGATTCTTTAATTTTAAAGTTTTTGAAATTTTTATTTGCATCAAAGGCTGCTGTCTTGGTCATTGCTCTTAATGTTGCCGTATTCGTCTATTTTGAGCGTTCCACGTTCGCGAAAACTCTTTTTGATATGGTTGTCCTTTATCCCGGCAATCTTTTGCAGGGAAAGTTTTGGTGTTTGTTGACATCAGGATTTTTGCATAGCAGCAAAACGCACTTGGCATTAAACATGTTAGGTGTGTTTGTTTTTGGAGGAATAGTTGAGCGGCATTTAGGGTTTTTGAAAACAATGTTTATTTATGTCGGGGCGCTTTTTATCTCGATGTTGTTTGCTACAGGTGTTTACGCGTTTGTTCTGCAACAAAATATCGGGATCATCGGAGCTTCAGGGGCAGTGATGGGGTTGATGGGAGCCGCGATGTTGCTGGATCCGTTTTGCATCACGTATGAAATGATTTTGCCTCTTCCGGTGATGGTTAAGGGGTGGATGTTTATTTACGCGGATTTGAAAGGATTTTTAAGTGCCGAACAGGACGGGGTAAGTCATATATCGCATTTGTTCGGGTTTCTTTCGGTGGCGTTATTGGTTTATTTTTTATCGAAAAAAGATAAGTGTATGATGCGGGCAGGGTTGGTGATTAATATTTTTTCTTTCGGTGTTTTTTTGTTAGCACGGCACTGGATATTAACCGGACGGGTTAGTTTTTAAGGATGCAAAATACCAGATACCAGATACAAGATACCAAATACCAACCACCCGAACTCTTGTGCCCGGCAGGAAACTGGGCGTCTTTAAGAGCAGCTGTTGAGAATGGCGCGGATAGTGTGTACTTTGGTGTTAAGGGTGTTAACATGCGCCACTTTGCGAATAATTTTGACCCTCTTGAGATTGCGAAGGTCATGGAATATTTGCGTGAAAATAATAAAAAAGGGTATTTGGCGCTTAATGTCGTTGTTAAAAATGATGAGCTTGAAAAGATTCGTAAAATTTTAGAAGAAGCCAAACGCGCGAATGTGGACGCGGTGATTCTTTGGGACATGGCTGTTTTCGCGATTGCAAAGGAGTTGGGGTTGAAGATTCATCTTTCGACCCAGGCGAGTGTGTCTAATAAAGAGGCGTTGCGGTTTTTCGCGCGGCTTGGAGCAAAGCGCGTTGTTTTGGCGCGGGAATGTACGCTTTCGGATATTCGGGATATTTTGGCTGCGATTAAAGATGAGGATTTAGGGTGTGAGATTGAGACATTTATTCATGGGGCGATGTGCGTTAGTATCTCGGGCCGGTGTTTTTTGTCTTATTATTCGCACGGGAAGTCTGCTAACCGTGGGGAGTGTTTGCAGCCTTGTCGACGAGAATATGTGGTTAAAGATAAGGAAGAGACTGTTGAATATTTACTTGGTGATGATTATGTTTTAAGCCCAAAGGATTTGTGTGTGATGGATTTTATTGATACGCTTATTGAGAGCGGGATCCATTCTTTCAAGATCGAGGGGCGGATGCGCTCGCCGGAGTATTTAAAGGTTGTGACGTCTTGTTACCGGCAAGCGATTGACGCGTTTTTTGATGGGAATTTGACAGCGGAATTGAAGCAGGAATTGCAGGCAAAATTGGCAACGGTTTATAACCGCGGATTTTCAACAGGGTTTTATTTTGGGCAGCCGCAGGATGCGTATAGCCGTGAAAATGAACACCTCTATGAGAAGATGTTTGTTGGAGAGGTGACACGATTTTTTAAAAAGATTAGCGTGGCAGAGGTGAAGCTGCGCAGCGCTGATTTAATGAAAGGTCAGCAACTTTTGTTTATTGGAAAAAGTACCGCGGCCCCCACGATGACAGTAGAGGAAATGCAGAAGGAAAATGCGTTTGTTGAAAAGGCGGAAAAAGGGGATGTCATTGGGCTTAAGGTTCCGTTTGTGGTAAAGCCGCGGGATAAAGTTTTTCTCTGGCGGAAGAAATGACAGATACCAAATCAAGGAGTTTCATATGCCACACGCTGTTTTGTTGATATCATGTTCAGATCAAAAAGGGATTACGGCGAGTGTAACTAATTTTGTCTACACTTACGGCGGCAATATCGTTCACGCTGATCAACATATTGACGACCAGAGTAATACGTTTTTTATGCGTTTGGAATGGGCGTTAGACGGGTTTTCGCTTGCGAAAGAAGATATCGCGGAGGCATTCGATTCGATTGCGAAGAAGTTTGATATGAAATGGGAGTTGTATTTTAATGATGAACATCCTGATGTCGCGTTGTTTGTTTCGAAACATTTGCATTGTTTGTATGACGTTCTTTTCAGGTATAAAACCGGCCAGCTGCCGTGTGAGATCCCGTTGATCATCAGTAATCATCCTGACGCGAAACCAGTGGCTGATGAATTCGGCATCGCGTTTCATGAGTTTTCTATTACCAGCGATAATAAGGAAGAACAGGAACAAAAAGAAAGAGCGGTTCTTCAGGAGGCCGGGGTTGATTTGATTGTTTTAGCGCGGTATCATCAAATTTTTTCTCCCGGTTTTGTTGATGAATACCAAAATAAAATTATTAATATTCATCATTCATTCTTGCCGGCGTTTGCCGGAAGCAACCCCTATGCTCAGGCGTATCAGAAAGGGGTTAAGATTATTGGCGCGACAAGTCATTTTGTGACAGCGCAATTGGACGAAGGGCCGATTATCGAGCAGGATACGGTCAGGATCAGTCACCGGGACGCGCTTGAAGATCTGGTGCGTAAGGGGCAGGATTTGGAAAAAGTTGTGTTGAGCCGGGCGTTGCGGTTGGCTTTGGAGCGAAGAATTTTATGTTATGGGAATAAAACTGTTGTTTTTGAATAGGCCTGTTGATAAAGGAGAGAAATATGTTGAATAATTCAAAGCCGGAACAACGTAAACACGCTCGTTATGATACAGAGATTGAGGTAAAGTTTTTTGTGTCGTTTGATTTGGATACACGTATTGATTTTCGGATTCAAGAGGAGAAGAAAGAAGGAGACATGACACATCAATATCACGCGATTGGTAAGAACGTGAGCGCGGAGGGGTTGAGTTTTCATTGCGGCCGGAATTTGAAGAAGGGCGACATTTTGTTGTTAGATGTTTTTGTCCCGTCGGATAAAGACCCGGTGCGGATGATCGGCCAGGTGCGGTGGAGTTCTTTGTGTAAAAGCGAAAAGATTGCAAGTGTGCAGAGATATGAAACCGGGGTGAAGTTGCTTGCGGTTAACGGGGAGGATGTGGAGAAAACGGTGTTTTTGGATGAAATCAATAAGATTATGTGGAGCAATGTGTTGGAATCGGTGTTCGGGAGGTTTAAGCATTCGATGTTTGCAAGAAAGAATGGTGCGTAGCAGCTTGGAGAGGTGCCCGAGCGGTTGAAGGCGCACGCCTGGAAAGCGTCACATAAGGACTCCGAATTGCCTCACATAGTTAGATTTAATGTGAGTTAATTCGGTTTTTCTATACCTACTTGACTTTTGTTATATGTATATGGCATACTTTTCCTAAGTTAGTCTAGGGGAAGCGCTTTCTTCCCGCCTCAAGAAAAATTTTACAAGAACTAATCTATTTGAATTATAAAAGTATTCTTCAAAAAACTCCAAGGAGCCTATCTGTGAGTATGTATATGGAAAAACACAAAACAAGTTTAGTTTACCGGTTGTTATCCGCGTTTATTGCTTTTACTTTTCTCTTTAGTATTATCGCCCCTCCGGGCGCCTACGCGCAAAATCCACCTCAATCTATTCTCAATTTACCACAAGTCGGGACTATGGTCTCTGTTACAGGCGCGTTTGCTCCGTCGCTTGTTAAGGGGATTACGATTTATCCGGAAAATCCTTTAGAATTTGATTTTATCATCAGCAAAGGGGATCACAATTTAGAGGGCGAGGCCTTTAATAAGGAATCGACAAAATTGATCAAATATTTCCTGGCTGCCTTAACTACGCCAGATGAAGAGATGTGGGTTAACCTTTCGCCCTATGAAAAAGACCGTATCATTCCTGAAAGTTTTGGAGATACAGAATTAGGCCGGGATTTGTTAGCGCAGGATTATATGTTGAAGCAATTAAGTGCTTCTTTGATGTATCCGGAAGATGAAGTGGGCCAAAAGTTTTGGGCGCGGGTGCATAAAAAGGCCAAGGAGATGTATGGTGTCACGGAAATTCCAATGAACACTTTTAATAAGATTTGGATTGTTCCGGAAAAAGCGGTTGTGTATGAGAAAGATGCGAGCGCCTTTGTTATTGATAGCCATTTGAAGGTTATGCTCGAGGAAGATTATGTGGCTTTGCAAAATAATGTCGGGGTCAGAAAATTTGGGCTGGATAGCGTGGTGCAGGAAGACGCGGAAATTATCAGCGGCGTGTCTTCAGAGATCATCCGCGAGATTTTGATTCCTGAGATTGAGAAAGAAGTCAACGAGGGCGAGACGTTTGCGATGTTACGTCAGGTCTATAATTCCGTAATCCTGGCAACCTGGTACAAAGACAATTTAAAGGAAAGTCTTTTAGGGCAGGTTTATGTGGATCAGGCCAAGACGAGAGGCGTGGATACGCAGGATAAAGAGATCAACCGGAAGATTTATGACCAGTATGTCGAAGCGTTTAAAAAGGGTGTGTATAACTATATTAAGGAAGACTACGATGCAGAAACGAATGAGCTGATTCCAAGAAAGTATTTTTCCGGTGGAAATAACTTGAGCGGAACGAGAGCGTTAAGGCAAGATACGACGGCCGCTTCTCCAGTGCTGTTAGCAGAACAAAAGGAAGATACGCAGAACGTTAAAATTATTCTAAATGAGATTGGCAGCTCATCCCCGGTTACGAATGGCGAGCTTGCTGCCATGACTGATCAAAGTGGCGCACAAATCGCCTCCAGCCCGGTGACGGCTCTAAAAGATGTGGGAAAAGTTTTTCTTGCTTTAAGGACGATGTCTCAGAGTTTGCAGAATGAGGCGCTAGGTAAATCTGGCAGTGAGAAAAGATCGAGTAAAGTTATATTGCCAAAAATTCGTGATGTTGAGAGGGGATTATTGGAGTTAATGAAAGTATTGGAGGAAAATCAAGAAGAAGTGGGTCCATCTTTCAATACTCAGTTTGAAGTTGTTGCGAACGAATTGGATTTTCTAAGTATAGTAAGAAAAAACCTGGAAAGAGAAGAGAAATATCTCGCCTCCAGCCCGGAAACCGCCTCCTCACCGGTGACGAATGGCGCGCTTGCTGCCATGAGCGACACCGACCAAGGCGATTCGCAAGCGATGTTGAGCGATGAAGATATTACGCGATATTTTCATTTATTGTTTAATAGTGAAAAGGAAAGGATGCGTATCGCAATCGTTGAGGTCCTTGGTACTGTGTCTGATGCCCATCCGCGTATTCGGGAGATAGAGAACAAGCTTTTTTTTGCGTTAACTATGCCAGGTGTAAATCCAAATGTCCGCGAGGCCGTGGCAAAATCTTTGAATAGAATTGGTACATCAAATGCCAAAAGGCTCCTTCGTACGGCAGCAGAAAGTCTCAACCAGGAAGTCCGTGATGTTGTAAAGGCCGCCAACCCCCCGCCGCCGGTTCTTTCTGTGGTAAAAAGTTCTGATGACTTGCATATTTCCGGGAAGGGCCTGGTTGAAATCGATATCCTGGCGTTTTTCAGAGATTATAAAAATGTACTCGATTCTTCTGTAGAGAACCCGGATGACGCTTTGAAGTTTTTAAAGCAAGTTACTACACATATGCTTGGTTTTTTAAGAAGGGGTTATGCGATCTCTTCCAACTCTTTTAACGAATCGGCAAGAAAGCTCATTGCCCAGTCAATGCCTGAAGAAGAAAGCCTTTTTATCGGATATTTGCAAGGGGCTCCGAGAGGAATGTCTTTTGAGCATGCTATGGCGTATGTTGTTTATGCCGGATTGTCTCCAGAGAGCAGGGCAAGGGTCGAGGAAAATAATCCCGGGATATGGTCCGATATGAGCGCCCTGGCTAGGCGGTTGGATTTTCTAGTGGACATGCACAATGAGAATTTGCTTACGGTTACGGAGGAAAACAGGGATTTGTACCTTGATTCAGAAATCCAATCGATGCTGCTGCGCTTATATGACATAACAGGGACTGTTTCTGACAACGCGTTGGAGAAGATCGATGACCTTTTATCTCTTGCCGTGACAAAAGAGTATATCCCGGTGAATGTGGTAACACTTGCAAATGATTGGGGCTTTTATAGGCCGAGGACGGAACCGTTTTATCGATATTTAAAAATGTTTGCTGGCGCGATTAATCAGAAAGAATTAAGTTATGGGGATATCCAGGAAAGGGTGGTGCATTTAGCCCAAGAATTTCGTCAGGAGAAAGTATCTTCCTCCTCGCCGATGACGGAAGGTGATTTGGTGGCGAAGGAAATCGCCAAGAAGTATAAAAAATTAGACGCAATGAAGGCAAGGGTAACGGAAATAACTGCAGAAATAGAACGGTTGTCGATGAGCGGTGTTCTCATAAGTCCGGAATTGACGCGCTTAAAGGACGAACGCAGCGCCTTGCTTATTGCCCAGAGTGTCATATTAGAAGAAATAACGGTAAAATTGCAACCCACCTCCTCACCGGCTTCAAGTGACGAGGGACTAGCGACTAGCGACAAATATGGTGGTATCAATTTAAATCCCGAACTTCTAGACATGCAGATCAAGCGTGATGGAGCCGGCGTGCCGTTGCCGCTACCGATGCAGCCGATCGAAAGTATGCGCATCGACGGATTTATTCCGATCATTATTAATGTCACACCGGTCAGCTTGCCGATGCTTTTAGGCGTTTTGGAGCAGCCGGAAGAACCCAGCGAGATGAGTTATCATCAGATAATCGATCCGTTGGATATCAAAGCGCGATTTGTTACACGTGAAAAAAATAACTTCAAATTTGATTTTCTCCCCCTCAAAATAACTACCCCAAAGATTTTTTATCAAAATGTCACGAATCGCACGACTGATTATTCCGGGCTACCTGTGTCATGTTACACAGCGCGGAAACAACCATCAATGCATTTTTTATAACGACAATGATCGCCGACGATATTTGTGTTGCATTTGCTAATTGAACTCGGGGGTTAACGAATGGTTCGCGAATAAATTCCCGCTGCTTATTTAAAAAACGGTTGAAGGGGTTGATGCGTTGTGGTATTCTTTAGAAGTTTTGGAGAGGTGGCCGAGTGGTTGAAGGCGCACGCTTGGAAAGCGTGTGACGGCTGAAAAGTTGTTCAGGAGTTCGAATCTCCTCCTCTCCGTAATTTCTGCCTTTTTGTATTTTGTTTCACAAAAAATCAGTAACCAGTAACCAGTAACCAGTAACCAAATTATGGATATTCAAAAAGCCTGGGAAAAGGCATTAAAAAACACAGAAGTTATTCGTTCCCGTGTGCAATCTTTGATGACGTTTGAAGATACACCGGTCCCGTATGTTCTTTTGTCGGAATCCTCAATTAACGTCGGTGATACCGTTGTGCGTAAGGGGCAAATTATGGTTGAACGGCCATCTTTAATTTTGCCGCCTAATATCCCTCAGTTTGAAGGGTTTGATTTTGAACGAGAAAAACAACCTGTTGATGAAAATTCTGTGGTTAATTTTCTTTTCGTGCGGGGCATTAACATGCCTTCAATGCGATACAATAATCAAACTTCTTCGCTGGAAGTCTATGAGGGGAAACTCAGTGAAGCGATTAAACATTATAATGAAGAGTTGCAGCGTGAAGAAAATGTTCGTGTCGGATTGATTGTCGGCCCGGAAGATTGTTGGCAATTTTCTCTTTTGATTTATACCTGTTCACAAATTGTGCGCAATGCGGATACGGATATTCGTAAATTGTTAGACGAATATCATAAGAAGGGGCATTGACAAGCAGCAACAAGCAAGTAGCAGATTTTAAAAAGCAAGAATTGAAGCAGTTATGAAAAAATATATCTTCATTATTTTATCTGTTTGCTTTATCTTTTTGCCTGTACTCGTGCAGGCCAGCCCTCCCCTAACAGAGAGTGTTAATCTTACCACAAACAAATATATTCTTGAAAATGGATTAACGGTTTTGATTACTGAAATGCCGGCAAGCTCGGTTGTTTCGGTTTATCTTCTTGTTAAAGCCGGTTCTGCCAATGAAGGGAAATTCTTAGGCAGCGGGATTACTCATTTTTTGGAGCATATGTTATTTAAGGGAACAGAGACGCGAGGGGTTGGTGATATCTCTAAAGAAATTCAGGCGATCGGCGGGGTCATTAACGCGTCGACGGGGTTTGATTATACGATTTATACGATCACAGTCCCTGCGGACGGGTTTAACACAGCACTGGATATTCTTGCGGATATGATGCAGAATTCTCAGTTTGCCCCCCAGGAGTTAAAGAAAGAGCGGGAAGTTGTTTATAATGAGATGAAGATGCACAAGGCCCGGCCGAAAAGGTATTTGATGGAGATGGTGTTTGATACCGTTTACAAGCGGCATCCTTATCGATTGCCGGTCATTGGCCATGAGGCGCTGCTGCGCAAGTTGACCAGGGAGGATTTTCTGGAATATTATCGTAAATATTATTCTCCAAATAATATGGTCCTTGCTGTTGCCGGCAAAATTGACAGGGCGGACGCCGTAACTAAAATTAAAAACGTGTATCACTCATTTGAACGCCAGTCAGCTGTTAGCCGGATCCTTCCGCAAGAGCCCCGCCAAATTGCGCCCCGACGCTATGAAGAAACATATCCGACAGATTTGACCAGGATGTCGCTGGTATACGCCAGTATGAGTATTTCAGACCCTGACTTGTATGCCTTAGACGCGCTTTCGATGATCCTGGGTTCCGGAAAAAGTTCGCGGTTATATTTGGATTTGTATAAGAAAAAAGGGTTGGTCCATTCGATTTCAGCGTCAAATTTTACGCCGATCGATCGTGGAGGGTTTGAGGTTGAATGTGTTTTGGATGAAGAGAATGTTGAAGAAACGATTGCTACGGTTAAAGAACAGATTGCTCTGGTTAAGAAGAAAGGTGTGGCGAGTGATGAGCTGGATAAGGTTAAGCGCCGGATATACCGTTATTATGTATCGAGTATGAAAACCACAGGGAGTGTGGCGCGTAAGACGGCAATAGATGAAGCGGTCGCCGGAGATTATGATTTTAGCCGTGTTTATGTTGAGAATATTAACAAGGTTACAAATGCGGATATTAAACGTGTTGCCAGGAAGTATTTGATTGATACGGGGTTGTCGGTTGTTGTTTTGCGGCCTGAGTCAGAATCGCAAGAAGGGGGCGAGACTGCGACGCATGAAACGGTTGGACAAATTGAAAAAGTTGTTTTGGAAAATGGGCTAACGATTTTGTTCCGTGAAAATCATACCTTGCCGGCTGTTTCAGTGGTTCTGGCTTTAAACGGGGGCACGCGTTATGAACCGCAAGAGCTCAACGGGATTTCAGCTTTAACAGCTAACATGTGGGTTAAGGGAACTAAATCGTGTACGGCAAATGAAATTGCGAGTCAAGTTGAATCGATGGGGGCGAGCTTGAACGGGTTTTCCGGCCGCAACAGTTTGGGCCTTACTCTTGAAGTGTTGTCGGAGGATTTAAAAACCGGGTTAGATCTTTTGGAAGATATTTTAAAGAATCCGGTTTTCCCTGATGATGAACTTGCAAAAGATAAGGAGTTGACTAAGACCGCGATTATTGCAAAAAAGGACAGCATTGAAGCGACGACAGCAAAAGAGTTGCGGCAAACACTTTTTCAGACGCATCCGTTTCGTTTAGAAACATCAGGAACGTTGGATTCGGTTGACCGTGTTACGCGGGAGGATGTTAAAGATTTTTATAAAAAGATGGTTGTGCCGGGCAGTATGGTTTTGACTGTGCTTGGCGATTTTGATAAAGAGGCGCTTCTTGAAGAATTAACGGGCCGTTTTGGGACGTTGTCCGCCGGGGCGGTGCCGGCAGTTCACCATGAAGAACCTTTGCCGGAAGCGGCGCGCCAAAAGGAAATCGATTTTGACAAAGATCAGGCGATGGTAATGATAGGGTTTCGTGGCGTTGATTTTCTGCACGAGGACAGGTATGCGTTAAACGTGTTGGCATCTATCATGGGGTCCTCGTTTAGTGGCCGGATGTTTAGCCGTATTCGTGAAGAATTTGGCCGGGCCTATGCTTTAAGTGGAGTGTCGTTGCCGGGCAAAGACGCGGGCATGGTTTATTTTTATGTGTTAACGGTTAAGGAAAGTGTCGACGAGGTTCGTGTTCTTTTGCAGGAATTGCTACAGGAAATTCAGGAACAAGAGGTGAGCGATAGCGAGTTGGCGAATATGAAAGCGTACATGAAGGGGCGGTTTCAGATGCGGTTAGAAACGGATTCGTCGGTGGCTTTTATGGTTGCTCTGGATGAATTGTATGGGTTGGGGCATGATCATTATAAGATGTATTCTAAGAACATTGATGCTGTGACCGTTCAGGATGTGCGTCGGGCCGCGAAAAAATATTTAAATATGGGGCATGCCGCTATTGTTGTGGCGCGGCCTCAGACGAAAGAGTAAACTGTTTGAAACGGTATCCGGTTTGCAGTATTTTAAAAAGATGATAAAGTGATATTGTTGTTAACATCGGGGAGATAAATGGAAACAAACAAACAAATCGAGCTTGAGTCCGCGTTGGTGGAACGGTTGTATGGTAAGTTCTATGTCATGCAGGATGTTGCGGAAAAGCGGTCTTTAGTGGAACAGGAAATAGCGGGATTGTTCCAGGAAGACAATGAGGGCCGTTTTAAAGATGAAAAAGAGGCGTTGAGTAACGAAAATGCAAGGCTGAAATTTGTTGAAGAATTTTTGTCGTACGGGGCTATTCAGGAATTTTTGGCTGACTTTGAATGTGAAGATATTATCATTAATGCTTTAAAGCCGATTTATATTCATCACTCAAACAAAGGGCTTATCAGGACGGATAAGCAGTTGAAGACAAAAGAGGAGATGGCGCTGTTTATCAACAAGCTTGTGTTATTTTCCGGCCGTAAAAAAGTTGAGAAGATAATGAATATTGAGTTGCCGAATTTGGAAGGCCGGGTTAACCTTGTCAAATCTCCGTTTGGCCCACAGTTAACGATTACAAAAGCCAAGGGTGAACCGTTAAGTATTCTTTCTCTTGTTGAGCGAGGGGCATTGACTTATGAAGTGGCTGCGCAGCTTTGGTTGTATCTGGAAGGGATGTCGATCAGGCCGGCGAACATCCTTTTGGCAGGCGGGCCGGGGGTTGGAAAAACAACGTTGTTAAACGCGCTTTTTAGTTTTATCCCCGAGGGGGATCGGTTAGTTGTGATTGAAGATACACTTGAGTTGAGTACGGAGTTTGAAGAAAGTTGTTCGCGGCTTGAGAGTGGTGAGGATTTTACACTCGCGGATCTTGTGAAGAACAGTTTGCGTATGCGTCCGGAACGTATTGTGATCGGTGAGGTGCGTGGGGCGGAAGCGCGGGATATGATGACCGCGGCAAATGTTGGGAAATATTGTATTGGGACAATTCACGCGTTGTCAGCGCGTGAGGCGATTGTGCGTTTGCAGAATGAACCGATGCATATTCCCGAGGATATGATCCGGTTGATTGATGTTTTTATTGTTTTGAAGCGATATCATGTTGAGGATAAAATCTTTCGTGTTGTAGATGAAGTGAGTGAGACAGGGGGGATGGAGCAGCAAAAAATTCTTTTATCCCAGATTTATAAGTATAATTATGAAAGCAGAAGCATCAGGCCGGTTTCAACGAGTACGGTTTATCGGGATCGCCTGGCGCAGCAGGCAGGGCTGACACCTAAAGATATTATTTTGGAAGTTCAGTTGCGGGCGTTTTTGCTGCAGCAGATGGCTGAAAGAGGGCATATGACTTTACGGGAAGTGACTTCGTTTTGTTGGGCTTATAACAAGAATCCGAATAAGGCTGTGGCCAGTATGGGATTTGACCGGAAAAGTTTACTTGGAAAAGGCCAGTAAGTCCTTGCGGATTTTTGGAAGATTGGTATAATAATTTTTCGTGGCACGTGATTTGCGCCCGTGGCTCAATTGGATAGAGTACTTGCCTACGGAGCAGGGGGTTGGAAGTTCGAATCTTCCCGGGCGCGTTTTTAATTGAACCCTTTTGGTAGTTTCTGAGCTTTCTTTCATTCCTCTACTCATGGAATGAAAGTATATAGATACAAGTTATGGTTAAAAAACCATCCTCAAGTAATAAAATGCAGTTGCCTCCCGTGCGTCAATCGCGCGATCCATTCTCTCAAGAAGGTTTATCCCTGGAAGAAGAAAACAAGTTGTTCCATTTGCTTTGTGATAGCGCGGACGATTCAATCTTAATGCTCCATCCCGACGGAAGTATTGTTTACGCAAACCGCGCGATTTCACGATGTCTCAAGATGCCTGTTGATAAAATAAAGGGCAAATCATTCGAGGATTTTGTTTGTTCAAAATCAAAGGCTGAGGCACAGGCCGTTTTTGCTAAAATGAAAAAGGGCCCCGGTCAACGGTGTGTTGAAATTAATGTTGTTGATAATAGGCGTGGGGTTAAGACGGTTGAGGTGACAGCTTTTCCTGTTGTGTCTCAAGGGAAGTTGGTAGCGGTTCATGTGATTGCGCGTGATATTACCCGGCGCAAACAGTATGAAAGGCTTGTGATTGAAGCTGAGAAAGAGAAGGCCTTGCGGTTTTTTACGAATGGCGCGGCCCAGGAGTTAAAGCATCCGTTAATGGGGGTGCATGAACGGTTACAGAAGATTTTAAAGAAATATAAAACGCGTGATTTTGAATACATTGGATTTAAAGAATATCAGGAGATTATGCAGTCGCTTGAATATGTGAAGGATGAGGTTAAATATTGCTATGATACAACCGCGAGGATGATTGAGTTGAATGCCCGGCAGGCAGGGGTTGCCGGGGAGGTTTGTCAGGCGAACCTTGTGGTGCAGAATATCGTGCAGCCTATTAAGGCGCAGCTGGCCTCGCATGGTATTAAGTGTTCTGTGCGGTTGGGGACGGGGTTGCCGTCAATCAAGATTGGCGAAATTGATTTTACACAAATTATGCATAATTTGATTAACAATGCTGTACAGTCAATGCCCGGAGGAGGAACCCTGAAGATCAGGGCTTCTTGTCGGGGCGGAACGCATGTTAAAATTGATGTTCAGGATGACGGGGTGGGGATATCAAAAGAAAATTTAGAGCATGTTTATGAGCCGTTTTTTACGACACGGGCAAGGGGGAAAGAGAAGAATTCCGGGCTTGGTTTGGCAATCGTTTATTCGTTGGTTAAGGCGTGTTGTGGCGACATTGAGATTTTAAGCGATTTGCGTAAAGGAACAATCGTTTCGTTGTTGATCCCTGTGGGGGAAAAGTAGATTTTTTGGAGAGAAGAGAGTGACGGATATTGATCAAATATTTATGCAGCAGGCGATTCGGCAGGCAATGATCGCGGCAGAGAAAGATGAGGTTCCGGTTGGTGCTGTTATTGTTAACGGGAGCCAGCTGATTGCGAAAGCCCA
>JAGLHE010000145.1 GCA_023143685.1 Candidatus Omnitrophota bacterium | reverse complement strand
CGAAATTCCTACACGGCCATAAAATAGTTGCGAGCAATCAAAAGTATCAAGCGAGCTTATTTTATGATTCCATTTAATATTATAGTTGCTGTTGATGAAGAATTCGGTATTGGTAAAGAAGGTGGTTTGCCATGGCATCTGCCTGGTGATATGAAATTCTTTAAAGAGATTACCACTAAAACTGAGGATGCGCAAAAAAAGAATGTTGTTATCATGGGCCGTAAAACCTGGGAGTCTATCCCTGCGCGGTTCCGACCCCTTCCGGGTCGAATAAATTGTGTGTTATCCAGGAATAAGGATTTTCCTTTGCCTGATGATGTTTTGAGAGCAGAAAGTTTGGAGGCAGCTTTAAAGGCATTAGGCGGTGAAGCGAGGGAATCTATTGATAAGGTGTTCATTATCGGTGGGGCACAAATATTTCTGCTGGCGTTAAGAATGCTGGAATGCCAAAAGATTTATATGACGCAAATCGCCCTTGATTTTCAGTGTGATTCTTTTTTTCCCAGCGATTTAACAGGGTTTGAAAAGATTTCAGAGTCGCCCAAGGCTCAAGAAGGGAAGATTGTGTACATGTTTTGTGAATATGAGCGGGTGGATGCGTTAGAGTGATGACAGGAAAATTGATTTTTTGTTAAAGTTTCGGTATACTAAAAGCTAAAGTAACTTTCTAATTTTTAAGGAATGGCAGACAATCAAGGCTTATGAATAGCTATCGCGGTGAGAAAAAAACTGTTTTGCTTGTTGATGATGAAGTCGATTTGACCAAGATGTTAAGCATGATCCTGGAAACGCGAGGGTATAAAGTTAAGGTTGCGAACACCGGGGCAGAAGCTATCGAGATTGCTTCCCCGGAGATTGATATTATTATTCTTGATCTTATCCTCCCTGATTTTCATGGATTCGAAGTATGCCGTCGGTTGAAGCAGATAGAAGAAACCCGACACATTCCCATTATTATGTTAAGTGCCGAGGCTTTAAATGAAGACCGGATTGAAGGCCTTTATCTTGGGGCAGATGATTTTATTGTTAAGCCATGCGGAAACGAAGAGCTTGTCGCGCGTATGGAGGCGGTTATGCGTCGGGGTCCGAATCAGGTTGGCGATGCTGTGTTGTATGACCATCAAGAGGTTGTTATCCGTGAGTTGCATAAGATTTATGAGCAGGGCTTGATTGTTCCTCATTTCCAGCCGATTTATTTATTTGAGCCGTTTGGGCTGTACGGCCTGGAAATGTTGACGCGCCCTGCGACAGACAGTATTTTATCGAATCCCGAGGTCTTTTTCAAGGCCGCCATGCAATATGGGATGTATTTGGATTTAGAGATTTTATCCTGGTCAATGGCCCTGGATATTTTGTCTGAGATCCAAATGAAAGAAAAAATATTCTTCAACTGTAACCCATATCTTATAGAATCATCTCAGTCGCAGCGGGTTAAGGAGTTGTTGCAAAAGCATCAGATCCCGTTTGATCGTATTGTGATGGAAATTACAGAACGTTCGGCCATATCGGACTATAAGCTTTTTTATGAGCATTTGCATAAGTATAAAGAAAGTGGCTTTAATTTTGCGGTTGATGATGTCGGCGGAGGGTATGCCAGCCTTGAGACCATTGTTGAGATTAAGCCGGAAGTCGTTAAGATTGACCGCCATATTATTCAATCTTTGCAGAAAGATTCTTTTAAACGCAGCATTGTTAAATTTATCGTTGGCCTTTGTAAGGAAAACAATATTTTTTCGATTGCAGAGGGGATAGAGAATGAGAACGAATTGCAAATAGTGCGTGAATTAGGCGTAGATGGTGGCCAAGGGTATTATCTCTACAAACCGACATCAAAAATTGATTTAGATGATTTTAGAAAAACACCTCATTAAGCCGTTCGTGCTTATTTTTCGTTGAGCCATAATATAGAAAAGTGATATAAGAACAATTTTATGATTTCATTATTCCTTTTATTTGTAGTTGTGATCATCTCCTCCGCGTTTTGTTCTGTGTCGGAGGCTGCAATTTTAAGCCTTTCGATTGTCCGTGCCCGGGTTCTTGTCGAACAGAATGAAAAACGCGCAAAGGATATTCTTTATTTAAAAGAAAACATTGCCATGACCATCGCGACGATTGTCCTTGTTAATAACGCGATTAATATTGTGGGTTCTATTTTTGTCGGACAGAAAGTGGCAGAGTTGTTCGGAAATCAGTGGATCGGAGTCGCCGCAACAGTTTTGACGTTAAGTATCATTATTGCTGCAGAAATTATCCCGAAGCGGATTGGTGAACATTATAAGGTGACTATCTCGCTTCTGGTTGCTAAGCCTCTGAGGTGGATGGTGTGGTTTTTCCGTCCATTTGTGAATACATTAATTCGGTTGACAAATCCTTTTGTGAAGGCATCTGGTGTTCCCAAGGTGACGGAAGAAGAAATTAAGATGATGTTGAAGTTGGGGAGAGATGCCGGAACGGTTGAGATGGACGAGGAGGTTTTATGTAACCGTGTTTTTAAATTAAATGATTTGCGCGCTTTTCAAATCATGAAACCGATTGATCAAATATACGCGTTGCCTGCCGGTAAAACATTGGGGGAGTTGCGCGAACAGATTATTAAGTCGAGGTATAGCCGTATTGCGGTTTATGAAAAAGATCCAAAAGATTTTGTCGGCATGGTTCGACATCGTGTCCTGTTGCGTGAGATTGCTAAGGACAATTACAATATCTATGTGAGGGATCTTATGACGGAGCCGATTTTTGTTAATTGGTTTATGAAAGCGGATGAATTGTTGGAAAAATTTCAAGCGTATAACCAGCATCTTTTTATCGTGCAGGACACATATGGACGGGATGTTGGTTTAGTCACGATGGAGGATGTGCTTGAAGAATTGTTTGGCGAAATTTATGATGAGAAAGATTTAAATCCGCGTATCGCGAATTTAAATGAATTGATTAAAAATGAGACAGATCAGTATGATATAAAATTTAAGCGTTGGGGGGAAGTTTCTCTTTTTGACGTCGATCAATAGGCCTGCCTGGAAAAATTTTTTCCATCGAGTTGTTTTTAATGCAACTCTCTATTCCTCAAGGACTTGGTATGTTTTTTTGTGTTGTATTTTTTGTTTTTCGTGTATAATTATCTGCAAGTTTCAGTAATAGCGTATATTAATAGTTACCCAATATTGTTATGAACGTGAACTCAGAAAAAAATATTTATCATGATGCCAGCCTGTTGACTGACTTTGATGTTGGGCTTTTTCAGGCGGGCAAGCATTTTCGTCTGTACGAAAAGCTGGGGGCACACTTAACCCAACGGGAAGGTGTCGCGGGAACGTCCTTTGCAGTTTGGGCGCCGAACGCCCAAACAGTTTCTGTTGCAGGTGATTTTAACGGATGGGACCGTCATGCGCACAAGCTGGTTTTGCGATGGGATAACTCTGGTATTTGGGAAGGTTTTATCCCCGGGGTAGGGCTGAGGGCTGTTTATAAGTTTTTTATTGCCTCTAAGTACAATGGGTACTGTGCTGAGAAAAAGGATCCTTATTCCTTCTGCTGCGAAACACCTCCGCAAACAGCTTCTGTTGTCTGGGATTTGGACTATACGTGGAAAGATCAGGCATGGATGTCTTCCCGAAAAAAGAAGAATGCCTTAAACGCTCCTATGTCTATTTATGAAGTTCATCTGGGGTCTTGGTGTCGTAAAATCGAAGATGGAGGGAGGTTTCTTTCTTATCAGGAACTTTCTTCCCAATTGGTTGATTATGTGAGAAGTATGGGGTTTACGCATGTTGAGCTTATGCCTGTTATGGACCATCCTTTTTACGGGTCATGGGGATATCAGACACTCGGGTATTTTGCGTCAACACGGATATATGGTAACCCTCAGGAATTGATGCAGTTAATTGAAGCTTTTCATCAAAATGATATCGGCGTCATCCTTGATTGGGTTCCTTCACATTTTCCTTCGGATGAACACGGATTAGGGTATTTTGACGGGACACATCTTTATGAGCATAGTGATCCTCAGAAAGGATTTCATCCTGACTGGAAATGTAATATTTTCAATAATGGCCGCAATGAGGTTAAAGAATTCCTGATTTCAAGCGCGTTATTTTGGTTTGATAAGTATCATGTGGACGGGTTGAGGGTGGACGCGGTTGCATCAATGCTGTATCTGGATTACTCCAGGCAAGAGGGGGAGTGGACACCTAATATTCATGGGGGACGAGATAATATTGAGTCGATTGAGTTTATAGAAGAGTTGAATGAAGTCGTCTATGCGAATTATCCTGATGTTCAGATGGTCGCAGAAGAATCCACGGCATGGGCTAAAGTTTCGCACCCAACTTCCGTCGGGGGGCTAGGGTTTGGTATGAAGTGGAATATGGGCTGGATGCACGATACCTTGGAGTATTTCAAGAAAAATACCATTCACCGCAAATATCATCATAATGAGCTGACATTTAGCATGCTCTATGCGTTTACTGAAAATTTTGTTTTATCGTTGTCACATGATGAGGTTGTCCATGGGAAGCGGTCATTGTTAGAAAAAATGCCCGGTGATGATTGGCAAAAATTCGCGAATTTAAGGTTATTATTTAGTTATATGTATGCTCATCCGGGCAAGAAACTTCTTTTTATGGGGAGCGAGATTGCGCAACGTTCTGAGTGGTATCACGAGCAAAGCCTTGATTGGCATCTTCTCGAGGACCCGTTCCATCAAGGCGTTCAGAAATTAATCAAGGACATCAATGGTTTTTATAAAAATGAGCCGGCATTGCACGTAAATGATTTTGAGCTGAAAGGGTTTGAGTGGATTAATCCGAATGATTGGGAACAGAGTGTTTTGTGTTTTATGCGTAGAGGTTTGACAAAAGAAGATGTGCTTGTTGTGGCCTGTAACTTTACACCTGTACCAAGAGAAAATTATCGCATAGGTGTTCCTTTCTCTGGAAAGTGGAAAGAAGTTTTTAATAGTGACGACCTTTCGTATGGTGGTGGAGGCATTGGGAATCCTCAGGAGATAGTCTCAGAGGATGATGCCTCCCATGGCCGACGAAAATCTATCCAGCTGACGTTGCCGCCTTTAGGTGTTGTTTACCTTAAAAGAACAGGAGGTTAGCTATATGAAATCTTTTGTCTGTATTCATGGACATTTTTATCAGCCTCCGAGAGAAAATCCCTGGCTCGAAACTATTGAGTTGCAAGAATCCGCGCATCCTTATAATGATTGGAATGAGCGCATCACTTCAGAATGCTATGCGCCCAATACGGCTTCACGCATTTTGGATTCCAAAGAAAACATCATTAATATCGTTAATAATTATTCAAAGATCAGTTTTAATTATGGCCCGACTTTGTTGAGCTGGATGCAAACGGCTCAGCCATATGTTTATCATGCGATTTTAAAAGCAGATGAAATGAGCCGTGAGAATTTTTCCGGGCACGGGGCTGCCATTGCGCAAGCGTACAACCATATGATTTTGCCGTTGGCAAATACGCGCGACAAGCATACGCAAGTGTTGTGGGGAATAAAAGATTTTGAGTTTCGGTTTAAACGTAAGCCTGAGGGGATGTGGTTGCCGGAGACAGCTGTTAATATCGAGAGCCTGGAAGTTTTGGCAGCGTATGGATTAAAGTTTACCATTCTTGCTCCGCATCAAGCGAAGCGTGTCCGAAAGATTGGCGAGAACGAATGGAGGGATGTCGCCGCGCATACCGTAGATCCTCAGCAGGCCTATTTGTGCTCTTTGCCGTCAGGGAAATCGATTGTTTTATTTTTTTATGATGGGCCGATTTCAAGGGACGTGGCTTTTGGTGGATTGCTTGGCAATGGGGAGGCGTTTGCCGGGCGGTTGAAAGGCGCGTTTCCGGATAAGATGAGATCGTCAAGATTGGTGCATATCGCGACTGATGGAGAAACGTATGGCCATCATCACCGGTTTGGAAATATGGCATTGTCATATTGTTTGCATTCGATGGAGGAACATGGAGAGGCGAAGATTTCTGTGTATGGGGAGTTTTTGAAAAAGCATCCACCGCAGTATGAGGTGAAGGTTGTTGAGAATTCTTCATGGAGTTGTGCTCACGGGGTTGAGCGATGGCGGTCGGATTGCGGATGTCATATTGGTGGTGGGCCCAGGTGGACTCAGGCGTGGCGTACCCCTTTAAGAGAGGCGCTTGACGAGGTGCGTGATGAATTGATTAAGATATATGAAAAGGAAATGGAGGGCTTGTGTGACGCCCCTTGGGAAGTCCGCGATGCGTATATTGATGTGATATTAGATCGTTCGCGAGAAAATGTTGACCGGTTTTTGCGAGAACATGTTGCTGCGGATCTTGCGGACGATCAGCGAGTTAAAGTTTTAAAACTTTTAGAAATGCAACGACACGCGATGTATATGTATACGAGTTGCGGGTGGTTTTTTGATGATATCTCCGGAATCGAAACGGTTCAGATTATTCAGTATGCGGCACGCGCGATCCAATTGGCTCGGGAAGTAGGTGCGGCTGACCTTGAACAAAATTTTTCAGAAAAATTAAAAGAGGCAAAAAGCAATATTCACGATTACAGAGATGGACAAAAAATTTACGAGCAGCAAGTCAAGCCATCGGTGATCGGTTTTTTAAACGTTGCAGCCCACTATGCAATGTCATCGTTGTTTGAAGATTATCCGCAAGATGTGTATATTTACTCCTATCAGATTACTGCGGAAGATTATGAAATATCCCGATATGGCAATCAGAGTCTTGTCCTCGGGCGGGCTGTAGTCCGTTCGACGATTACGTGGGAGGAATGTGAAGTAGATTTTGTTGTTTTGTATCTGGGAGGGTATAACCTGTTCGGAGGGGTGCGGAGGTCCGTAAGTGATAATGATTTTAATGCTATACGTGAACAGCTGGATGATATGTTTACCCGGCATAATGTCTCGGGTATTGTTCAGAAGATGAAAGATAATTTTGGAATGACGAATTATACCCTTTGGGATTTGTTTAAAAATGAGCAAGAAAAAGTGTTGAGCCAGATTTTTGATTCGACGCTAGAGTCCATTGAAAAACATTTTCGTGAAATTTATGATCATTATTATCCATTAATGCAGGTCAAGCCAGACCTGCAGATACTGTTACCGAAGGCGCTTTCGATGACGATTGAGTTTATTCTTAACCGTGATTTGATGGACGCGATCAGCAGCGATCCCCTGGACCTTACTAATTTAGAAAGGTTGGTGAGGGAAATTAAGAGGTGGTCGTTTTCGAGGGATAAAGAGATGTTGAGTTATGTCGCGAATCAACGTGTAGAGAAATTAATGGAAGAATTTGAAAGTAATCCCGAGGACCACGATCGGGTTCATGCGATATGGGGGTTTTTGTGGGTTTTAGAAATTTTGTCGTTGGATTTGAACGTGTGGAAAGCGCAAAATATTTATTTTGCTGTTTCAAATACAGTTTATAAAACGATGCAGGAGCGGGCAGATCAAGGAGATGTACATGCTAAAGAGTGGATGGAAGATTTTCTCCGGTTAGGCCAGCACCTGAGAGTGAAAAGCAGGGAGGGTGAGGAAGCATGATAAAACGTAGTAGTGGGATTTTGATGCATATTTCTTCATTGCCATCGTTATTTGGAATTGGCGATGTCGGGCCGGAGGCGTATAAATTTGTGGATATTTTGAGCGAAGCGAAGCAGAAATATTGGCAGGTGTTACCGCTTAACCCAACGGATATGATTTATGGAAATTCGCCGTATAGCAGTAAATCGGCATTTGCTGCCAACCCTCTTTTTATTAGTCCTGAAAAGTTGGTTGATAATGGTTTTCTTGCGAGTGAGGAGCTGAAAGATGTCCCTGCTTTTCCCGAGAAGCAAGTTGATTACCAGATGGTAACAGAGTATAAACAAAAATTATTGGATTGCGCGTATGAACGATTCAAAGATGAGGGGGTCGCATTAGAGGGCTATAAGCTGTTTTGTTCGCAACACCAATTTTGGTTAGATGACTATGCCTTGTTTGTTGTTTTAAAAAATCATTGGGAAAAGATGTGGAAGGATTGGCCGCATGAAGTAAGAGGGCGTCGAGAATCCGCGTTAAATGAATTGCGTGAAAAATTTGTTGACCAAATCGAACGTGTTAAATTTGCTCAATTTATTTTTTATACCCAGTGGGGAGCGTTTAAAAAATACTGTAATGAAAAGGGCGTGCAGCTGATTGGGGATATTCCTATTTATGTCAATGAAGACAGTTCCGATGTCTGGGTGTACCCCCAGTTTTTCAAGTTAGATAAAAAAACTTACCGGCCGAAGTTTATCGCCGGGGTCCCGCCGGATTATTTTAGTGAAACAGGCCAGCGGTGGGGTAATCCTGTTTATGATTGGAACAAGATCAAAGAAGATGGATATGGTTGGTGGATGAAGCGCCTTAAGCACAATTTGTCGCTTTTTGATGTTGTGCGTATCGATCATTTTCGCGGACTTGTCGCTTATTGGGAAATTCCCGTTAAAGAGGAGACAGCGATTAATGGAAAGTGGGAGGACGGCCCTAAGGATGAATTCTTTGAGGCGGTCAAGCAGTCTTTTCCTGAGTTGCCGATTATTGCCGAAGATTTAGGGATTATTACGCAGGACGTGACTGATACAATGGAACGGTTTCATTTGCCGGGTATGAAGGTGTTGCATTTTGCGTTTAGTGGAAATTTGGAAGAACACCCCTATATCCCGGATAATTATACAGAAAATTGTGTCGTCTATACGGGCACACATGATAATAATACCACGATCGGCTGGTTTCATAATGACGTTTCCGGTGAAGAGAAAGCGAACCTTAACCAATATCTTCAGAAAGAAATAACTGATAAAAATGTATGCGAGGAATTGATTGCGTTGGCTATGAAATCCAGGGCATGTTTGTCGGTGATTCCTTTGCAAGATATTTTAGCGCTCGGTCAAAGCGCCCGGATGAACACCCCTGCAACATGCGAAGGGAATTGGATATGGAGGCTGTCTTCCGAAATCCCTTCTGATGCAATTCAAAGAATAGCCACCCTCGTTAATAAAACACAGCGTGGATAGATTGGCCGGTAGCCCTCTAATGTCGGGTTGGTTGTTGTAATTCGTATGTGTATATATATATTTATTATTATTTTATTGTTATGCAAAACCAGCTATGTTAAAATTTTTCTGTGATAAGTAAAAAAATAATATTAGTATTTATGTTTTCGATGTTGGTGCCGGGATGTAGTTTCTTGCGTCCTTCCGCGTCTAATCAAGATATTCAGCTTCCAGTCGGGAAAATTATCCAGGGCGAAAAGGTAAAAGAAGGCGGGCGTCTTTTTATTGTGCCGTTTAGTGCCGGACGAAAAGTTGCTGCAACAGATGAGCTTGACCGAATTTCACTTAAAATTATTCAAGGTGTTTCTGTCGCGGTGGTTAGGGAAGAGGCTCCTTTTATCCTGTTGGGGCAATCGGATGCGGATACTGCGGATTTTATCCTTAAAGGGCGTATTGTTGAGAAAAAAAAGTCCTGGGGTTTTAAGAAGTGGGTGCTACGGCAAAAGAAACATAGCCTTGCCGTTAAGGGGGAGATGATCGACAGGGAAGCAGGGCAGGTGATTTTGACGTTTTCACATAATCGGTCGTCAAAAGATGCGGAGCAGAATTTTGAATCCTTAGGGGTTCAGATTGGTGAAGATATTGTTCAATTTGTACTGTCAGGCCGGTAACTGTAAGGGCCTGTAAATATTGTTAAATGGAGAAAGCTTTGTGATTGTTGTTACCGGAGGCGCAGGATTTATTGGAAGCTGTATCGTTGCATGTCTAAATGAGATGGGCCATGAGGACTTGATTATTGTCGATCACCTCGAAGAGGGATCAACGAAGCAGGCAAATTTGGCCGACAAAAAATATTTGGAATATTTTGATAAAGCTGATTTTCTTGAACGGGTTTTGCAAGATAATTTGGATCCATCTATTAATTGCGTGATCCATATGGGCGCGTGTAGTTCAACTACGCTTGATGATGTTCAATATTATCAAAAAAATAATTATGAGTATTCTTGCCACCTTGCTCAATGGGTATTGGCCCATCAGGCAAGATTTATTTATGCGAGTTCTGCGGCTACGTATGGAGATGGCAGCCTGGGGTACAGTGATGAGGATTTAAACACACGCAGATTGAAGCCATTAAACCTTTACGGGGATTCAAAGCAAAAATTTGACCTGTGGGTTTTAGATAATGGGATGGAAGACAGGGTTGTTGGCTTGAAGTTTTTTAATGTTTTTGGCCCGAATGAGTATCATAAAGGAGATATGCGCAGTGTTGTGGCAAAAACATACGCAGCCGTCAAGGAGGAGGGAAAAATTTCTTTATTCAAATCCTATCGAGAGGCGTATGCGAATGGCGAGCAGAAGCGAGATTTTATTTATGTTAAAGACGCGGTTGAAATCGTGAAATTCTTTTTTGAACACCCTGAGGTTAATGGAATTTATAATGCGGGGACAGGAGAATCTCGTAGTTGGAATGATTTGGCAAAAGCTATTTTTGCGGCGGTAGAATGTGATCCTGATATTGAATACATTGATATGCCCGAAGGGCTTAATGAGAAGTATCAATATTTTACGCAGGCGGAAACGATAAAATTACGAAACAGTGGTTATTCTAAACCCTTCACATCGCTCGAAGATGCGGTGAAGGATTATAGCCGTTATTTAGACACGAACGGCCATATTTAAGATTAACTTATAATACCAAGGAACGGATATGATATTTGTAATCGTTTTGATAGGGATTATTTTTTTTGTGGTAGGAGTAACGTTTGTTTTTAAGGGGTTTAAAGAAACGGCAGAGGAAGATAAGGAGATTGTAGAGTCTCAGGATGCTTTAGAGGCGAAAGAAAAAGAGCAGACTGATTTTCAGGTTCAGAATGAGGAGCTGAAACAGCAATTGGATCAATTGAGTGTTGAACTTAAAGAGGCAAAAGAAAAAATTTCACAAGGCGGTGAAGAGTCAGAGGATGAAGAGAAAGAGCTTCTGACGTTGCAGCTGCAGTATGCTAATACAGAGATCGAAGAGCTTAAGGAACAAGTAGCAGCAGGGGGACAGGGGGGGGCGACGGCGAGTTCCGCTGTTGATGAGCAAGTGGCGCAATCGAAAGTAAAGGAGATAGAAGGTAAGTTGTCCTTTATCGTACAAAAAGCTGATGGCCAGGCTGAAAGAGCAATTGAGACGATTGACGCTTTGATACAGGAAAATGAAAAGTTGACGCAGAATATTCAAGAGTCGCAGGTTGACGCTGACGTCCAACAAGAGTCAATTGAAAAATTGACACAAGAGAATCAGGAATTAAAGGATGGGGTTGCCCGGATTACTTCAAAAGTTCAGCTTGTAGAGACAGAATATACTAAAGTGGCAGAAGGAAAAGATCAGCAAGTGCAAGAGGCTCAGCAAACGATTGATCAGCTTAATCAGGATAAGCGTCAGATGGAACAGCAGATAGCGGATAATGCAACAGAGAATCAGGAATTAAAGGATGGGGTTGCCCGGATTACTTCAAAAGTTCAGCTTGTAGAGGCAGAATATACTAAAGTGGCAGAAGAAAAAGATCAGCAAGTGCAAGAGGCTAATCAAACGGTTGATCAGCTTAATCAGGCTAAGCGGCAATTGGAACAGCAGGTAGCGGTCAATGCCGCCCGGGCAAGTGAGTTGGAGGAAGAAAAGGAGCGAGGGGTTCAAGAGAAGCAGGAAGCCCTGGCCTTGGCAAATGAAGAGGCTCAGGAAGCGCGTAGTGAACTTAAAAAAGTGCAGGAGCAATATTCGGGATATGATGAACAGGTTGCACGGCTGGAGTCAGAATTAACGGGAATAAAAACACAGAACAATGAGTTCGTGGAAGCTGCCGCGGCGTTAGAAGCAGAAAAGGTTGAATTGCAGGAAAGTTTAGACGCCCAGGCAGCGCGTTTACAGGAAGAACAATATTCTCATGAAGCAAAGATTAATAGTCTGTCTGGTGAATTGGAAGAGTTGAAGGAGGAATCTTCATCTAAGCTATCTGAAGCCGGAGAAGATATTGAACAGTTAGAACAACAGGCCAAGGCTGCTGAAAAAGAAAAAAAGGTTAAAGATAAAACGATTGAAGATCTTGAAGTGTCATTAGCCCGTATTCAAGAAGAGAAAGTTCACGCGAATAAAACTTTAGACCAGCTGACGATAGAAAATCGTGAGTTGAAAGTTAATTTAGATCGGGCTTCTTCACGTTTAAGCGAGGTGGAAGGCCCTGTAATGGAGCGAGTGGATGTCTTGGCGAAGGAACTTACTCAAGTACAAGCCGAGAAGATTAAGCAATGGCAAGATTCTAATGAAACGATCCAGGCGTTGACATTAAAGATGGCTGCGTCTGAAACAGAGTGTGATAAAAGAGGCCACCAAGTACGGGAGAAGGAAGATTCTTTAAGCCGTATTCAGGGGGAGAGTGCAAAGCTTCATGCTGAGGCTCAGCAGGAAAAAGAAAGAAATCAGGCGTTGCAGAATCAAATAACAGAATGTGAAGTTAAGGCTGGGGAAGCAGAAACAAATGCATCGATAAAAATTAAGAATATCGAGAACGAACTGGAGCAAGCAAGAACACAAAGCAGTAAGAAGATTGCCGAAGAACAAGAGCTTAATCGAAAGCTGCAATCTGAGAAACAAGATCTGATTTATCAGGCTGAGGCTTCAGGGAAAAAGATTTCCGTATTAGAATCCGAGTTGAGTAAGTCGGTGCAGGCTAATGAACAAAAAACACGCGCAGTTGATGATTCGCAGAATGCGAATCAGGTTTTACAGCGGCAGGCGAGCGAGCGGTTAGCGCAGATACAGAGTATGAAAATCACAGCTACTGATAAAATCAATGAAGTTAGAAATGAGTTGCAGAGAGTCAAGCAAGACTATGCGAGAGAGATAGGCGAGGCGGCTGAGAAAAATTCGCAATTGTATCATGAGTTAGAATCGGTTGCCTGTCAGTTAAATGATAATGAAAAAAAGATTTCGCAATTAGAGAACGATTTGGTCAGGAGTGATCAGGATGTTATGCGTGCCGACCGAAGGGTTGAAGATCTGGAGAATGAGCTTGAGTTGTTGAATCGTCAGGTTAGCGGGAATGAAAAGATTGGCGTGCAGATGGAAAATGATTTCAACAAAAGTCAGCAGGAGGCTTTGCAGGCAAATCGGACAATTACGGATTTGCAAAATGCTTTGCAGGTTTTGAATAATCAGCTTCTTGATAAAGAAAGCAAACTGAAACAGCTCGAAAATTTTGACGAGAAACATCAGCGGGAAATTGTGCGGTCGAACCATACGATTGAAGATTTAGAATATGAAAATAAAAATTTAGAGACGCAGGTCGCGGAACAAATGCAAAAGTTGCGTGAATTGGAACGTGATCAGTTTGAAAAGGTGAATACTGTTAAACGTGATTTGCAGCGATTAAAGCAAGAGCGTGCAGGGTATCTGGCCGAAGCAAACGAAAATGTCCGTCAGTTGCAAAATGAAATTCAGGTGTTGACCCAGCAGATGCGTGACAACAATAAGCATATTGTTCAATTGAAGAATGACATGGCTGTTAGTCAGCAAAAAGTGGTAAGTGCGAACATGCTTCTGGATGAATTGCGGCGTGAATACCCCCAGGCTAAAGTCTTTGAGGCAGGCCGGGGTAAGAGTCAAGAAATCGATGTCTTCTTGACTCAGCAAAAGCGCTTGCAGCAAGAGAAAACCCGATTGGATGAAGAGGTTTCCCGGATTAAGGAATTTAACTCGCAGCTGGTTGAGAAGGAGAAAGTCTTGCATGCTGAGTTGACAAAGAAGGCCGCGCAAGTCACAGGGCTGGAAAGAATCTGTGAAGAGTTTAAGGCTCAGCTCGGTCGACAAAATAAACTCGCTTGACAATTTTGATCGCTCGCAACTATTTTATATGGAAAGGAACCAAATGATTTTAGCAAAAGATGTGATGTCCGAACATGTTGCTGTGATTTATGAAGACATGTTGATCCGTCAGGTCGCGCATTTGATGTTGCGTGACAGGGTAAGCAGCTTCCCTGTTGTAAGTGAAGATATTGGCGTTGTCGGGATTATTTCGATAACGGATTTGTTTCGTATATTAGATCAAGCGTATGATACTGATGATGCTGTTGATCTAAAGCGAAGAGTGAATCGTTTTAAAGAGTTGCCGGTCCGGGATGTTATGTCCAGGAAAGTTGTTTCCATTTCTCCTGAAACGACGCTTGATGAAATAGTTCATATACTGGTAGACCAAAATGTCCACAGCTTTCCTGTTATGGAGCAGAAAAAATTGGTTGGGATTGTCGGTAGGCATGATATCCTGAATGCGGTTTTTGCTTACGATTAATCTCGGGAAATTTGTTTATTTTTAGTTGAGGGAGAGTACCTATGCGTAATAAATTTCAGATGTTCTTGAGTTATGGAATAGTAATTGTTTTGTTGTTAGGGCTTTGCGAATCGGGATACGCGAATAATTTTGATATTACCAATGTCTCTTTGGAGGGCCGGGATGCGATCGCCGACATAGTTGTCGTTGAGTTCGACATTAGTTGGGATAACTCTTGGCGTAATGGGGACCAGCATGATGCGGTATGGGTTTTTTTGAAAGTCCTTGTCAACTCAACCGCCCCGCATGTTCATGGGGATTTAGCAACAGCTGGTTCGAATCCGGGGGATACGTCGAAGGGAAGTAATTCGGATGTGGATATTTATATCCCCACAGACCGCGTCGGTGCATTGATCCGTCGAAACACAAACGGAACAGGGACGATGTCTTCAACGAACGTGCAGTTAACCCTGGATTATGGAGGAAGCGGGATAGAGGATACAGATACAATTGAAGTTGCAGTGATAGGGGCTGAGATGGTTTATATTACATCGGGGAGTTATTATGCCGGTGATGGAGATACGGCCAATGAATCCACAAATGCGCTGTATGCGAATGGCAGTGATAATACATCTGTGCAAATTAGCTCGGGGAGCGTGACGATAAGCTGTGATACGAATGCGGATGATGATATCGATACCACTCCATTGACAGTCGATGGGGATGGTGGCCTTTCCGGGAACTCAAGCTGGCCGACGGGATATGATGATTATTATGTGATGAAATATGAAATTTCACAAGGCCAGTATCGCGATTTTTTAAATACCCTGAGTCGCACGCAGCAGAATGTTCGTACAGCAGCAGATGTGTCAGGAAATAGCATTTCAAATTTTTATGTTATGAGCAACACGTCTACAGTGTCGAATCGTCAGGTTGTTCGTGCTCCCGATGCTGGAAATGGAACAACTGCCCCTGTTGTTTTTGGGTGTGATTATGCAAGTAACGGATCTGCCGGCAATGCGACCTTTGATGAAACAGGAGATGGCGAGGGGATTGCGATGAATTATTTGACGTGGATGGACCTTGCGGCATACGCGGATTGGGCAGGGTTGCGGCCCATGACTGAACTGGAATTTGAAAAAGCTGCTCGAGGACCGAACAATGCTGTTTATGCGGAATATGCCTGGGGTAGCACAACATTAACACAGGCAGAGGGAGCAATACAAAACGGAGGAGAAGCCGGGGAAGTTGCTAACACAACAGGCAATGGCCTGTGTAACTATAATGGAGCAGGAACAGATATTTCAGGCCCGGCGCGGTGTGGTTTCGCGGCTACGTCCAGCACCAACCGAGTCGGTGGCGGGGCAGGATATTATGGCAACATGGAGTTGTCTGGAAATGTTGTGGAGCGTTGTGTGACAATTGGAAATTCAACAGGCCGGGCCTTTCAGGGATCTCACGGAGACGGGATGTTAACAACAGCGCCCGGATATGAAGGAAACGCGTCGAATACTGACTGGCCCGGAATTGACGGGACGTCGGAGCGTGGGGTTACAGGTGCTGCCGGCAGTGGTTTTCGGGGAGGGGCATGGGGGTATACTTCGAGTTATGCCCAGGTTTCCGACCGGACATCCGCGGCGACAACGGATACGACACGTGAAAATGTTTATGGAGGCCGGTTAGTAAGAACCGCGCCTTGATAAAGTTTCGATGGTGCGTCCTGGTTTGGAGGCTTCTACATGCTAGCGCAGCAGGGTATCCCGTCCTCAGACAACTCCGCTCCGCTTCGTAACTGCGCGCGGGATACCCTGCTGCACTAGCATGCAGGAACCTCCAAGTGTGGGATGCATCAGCGAAGCAAAAATTGCACAAAAGGAGAAATTTGTTATAATAACCAATTATGAAAAATATTTATTTAATATCCTTATTGTTTAGTATTATTGCTGTTAGTGGATGTTCGCATGTTGTAGAGCTTTCTAAAACGCTTTGGGGTTCTTCTACTCGAGCGTTAGAAAAAGCGCGTGAAAATGCTGATGAGAAAACATTTGAATGTTCGATTGATGAATGTTTTGACGCGGCTTTGTCTTTGGCGAAAGAAGATGAAGCGCAGGATTCAAAAAGCAAAAAAGTTTTTGATCTGTTTTTAGTTAATCGCCAAAAACAGCATATAGTTGTTATGGGTGTCCCGGGGAGCGTGAACACGACGGAGGTTGGTGTTTTTTTCGTGGATGCAGGAGCAAAGGCCACTCGCGTTGAGGTCTCCTCGTTGAGTTCGAATGCCAGGCAGCGCGTCTCGGAAATTATTTTCAAGGAATTGGAAGAACAGTTCAAATAATCCCCTGATGATTTTTACCATTTACCATTTACCATTAACTATTCACCATTCACCTTAAAAGGAAATATTTTTTATGATTGAACATGAAATGCTATTTTTAGGGTTGTTGGTTGATGGCCCTAAGCATGGATATGAAATCAAACGTAGAATTGAGGAGGAATTATTCCCCCTTTTGGGCCTGAAAATTAAATCGATTTATTATCCTTTAAAGAAAATGGAGCAGTTGAAATTAGTTGAAAAGGACGTTGACCGGGAAGGGAAGTTTCCGGAAAAATATGTTTATAGTATTACCCCTAAGGGTAGAGAGATCTTTGATCATTTGATTACGGATAGTTTTATGTCCATTGAGCGGCCGTTTTTCAATATTGATCTATCATTATATTTTTTGCAGTATGTTGATAAAAAGATAGCTAAGAGGAAGTTGAAAGGCCGTGTTTTATTCTTGAAGCGTATTAAACGTGAAATTGAAAAATATGTCAGTAAAAAAGCTGAAAATGTCGCCCGCCATTTAAAGATTATCTTGGAGCATGATCTTGACCTTATCGAGGCTGAGATTAAGTCTTTGACCCGCCTAATGGAGACTTTGGTTTAACCCAAAGTCTCCATTAGGGGGCCGCACTAAGCAGTAACTCACCGGGTATTGTATAAATATATATAGTTCTTGACACCCTGTGGCTTTATATTAAAATCTAACTAATAAAATTTTACTAGTTTTGGGGGTAAGAAATGAATATTCAACAACTTATTCGAGAGCAAGCTGTAAAGTATTCCACTAAAACAGCTTTAATCTTTAAAGGGGAAGAGATCTCTTTTGAAATCCTTAATAAAAATGTTCTTAAGTTAGCAAATGCTTTAAGAGCGCAGGGGGTTGAAAAAGGAGATAAAGTAGGGATTTTTTTGCCGAATTCGCCCGAATATGTTTATAGCTATCTGGCTTGTTTTTGTTTAGGGTCAGTTGTGGTGCCTTTAGATTATATGCTTAAAAGTGATGAGATTGTTTCGTGTTTGTCTCACTCGGAAGCCAAATTTTTAATCGCACAACCAAAAAATGATGTGGATTTAGAGCAGGTCATTAAAGATGTTCCATCTCTAACAAAGAACATTCTTAAAATTGATAAAACAGAAAATGGTTCAGAGGATCTTGATTTTTCAAAATTGATGGAAGACTCGGATGTCGAATTTTCTGAAGCAGTCATTCAGCCGGATGACCCGGCTTTAATCATGTATACGTCCGGCACAACCGGAAAGCCTAAGGGGATCCTTTTAAACTATAAGCACCTTGACGGGTCACCACGCGCGATGGAATATTTTGTTGATTTAAGCGATAAAGATATTAAATTGGCAGCTATTCCTTTTAGCCATATTGCCGGTTTTATTTATATTCAGAATTGTATTTTGTTCGGGATTACGTTGGTGATTATGGACCGTTTTAATCCGTATGAGTTTCTTAGAGATATTACTCAGTATCATGTGACTTGTTTTCATATTGTTCCGGCAATGTATACGGCTATCCTTTCAATGAAACAAATTGATAAATTTGATTTGTCTTCTTTGCGTTGGGTTGTTGTTTTTGGCGCTCCCAATTCGCCTGAGATTATGGAACGATTCCATAAATACTGTCCAAATGCCAAACTCCTTAATGGATGGGGTATGACAGAAACCTGTCCGCCCAACACGGTAACCCCGATGGGAAGCACAAATATTGCGAGTGTTGGCAAGCCCTCGCCTCATTGTGAAATTCGTATTGATGATGAGGATAATAAGCCAATGGCTCAGGGAGAGATCGGTGAGATTGTTATTAAGGGTAACTATATTATGGAATGTTATTATAAGGACCCTGAGGCCACAGCCGCGATGATGAACGATGGTTGGCTCCATACCGGGGATTTGGGACGGTTTGATGAAGATGGGTTTCTTTATATCGTCGGGCGAAAAAAAGAAATGATTAAAGTCGGAGGTCAGATCGTTTATGCTCCGGAGGTCGAGGCGGCTTTTTACAAGCATGAAGATGTTAGTGAAGTTGCGGTCATCGGTGTGCCTGATCATCTAAGGGGTGAAGTGGTAAAAGCACTTGTTGTTTTGAATGAAGGGGCTGATATTTCATCTGAAGATTTGCGTTATTTTGCCAAAGAGCATCTAGCGCATTTTAAAGTCCCGCATGAGATCGTCATCCGCAACGAATTACCAAAAAACAGAACAGGAAAAATAGATAAAGAAAGTTTAGAAAGGAATTAATATGAAAAAAGACGTTCACATGACCGGTAAAGATTTGATGGAAATGGTTCAGTTGCGTCCCGAAGATATCGGGGAATACGCGATTGTTCCCGGCCCACGAGAGAGAATGGAGGCTGTGGTTAAAAAGCTGGAAAATCCGATCAAGAATTTTTCGTTTATGGAGTACACGATGTTTACCGGGGATTTTCAAGGGACAAAAGTGACGACCATTAATGGGGGACGGTTTTCAGCAGATACTGGTATTACAACAGAAATTTTGTGTAATGCGCAAGCTAAGCGAATGATCCGGGTTGGCAGTTGTGGGGTATTACGGGAAGATATCAAAATCGGAGATTATGTGATCGCAGAGAATGCGTTATGCGGCGATGGGGTGACCCCTTATTATGTGGATAAAGATTTTGTGCCTGAAGCGGATAAAACGTTGACCTCAGAATTAGTTGAGATCGCGAAGGCATCACCGATGTCGAGCGTGCATGTTGGTAAAGTCTGGTCAACAGATGCGATCTTGCGTGAAACACGTGAACATGTTGGCAAAGCGGTTGACCAGGGTGCTATTGCGGTGGATATGGTCAGTTCAACGTTTTTAACGATTTGTCAGCTTTATAAGATCCCTGCAGCGGTTATCCTGGCGGTGAGTGATAACGTGGAAACAGGTGAAATGGGATTTATGAACCCTGACTATTATATGGCCGAATCAGCGATGATCGGGTTTGTGTTTGATTTGATCAAGGGCGCGAAACTACGCTAAACTTTACGCAAAACAACGCCAAATAATAAAGTGTTTGGGAAAAGTATAATGCAAAAAATTATATTTTTATGAGAATAAATTTAATTCAACCATTAATTCTTTGCTTTTTTTCGCGTAGTTTAGCGTAAGGTTTCGCGTAGTTTCGCGATTATTATCATGACTATCAAAATAAAAGAATCCCCATTATTCTGGCCGGCAAAGTTAAAGAAGGATACGCTGGAAGTTCTTGACGAGACATTGATCCCGAAGAAATTGCATTATATCAAAGTCAAGAATACAGCTGCGGCTGTGCGTGTGATCCGGGAGATGAAAACGCGTGCGTTCGGGCAGTTTCTTGTTGTCTTAAGCATTTTTTTGCTTGAGCTGGATAGAAATAAGGGGTTATCTGAGGAAAAACTTTTAGCCAAGATCCGGGATATTGCTGAAAGTTTAAATAAAAGCCGGCCGACATTTCCTTTCGCGGAAGTCACAGGAATTGTTGTGCGTTGGGCTATTATGGCGATTGATAGTGGGGTCAAGATCCGTCCGTTTGTGAAAAGAAATTTGCAAGGGTATCTTGAAAGCATTCGTATAAAACGCCTTGAGCGTGTTGAGCGTATTGCAGCGCTTATCAATGACGGGGATAGTATTTTGACACACTGCAATGTCAGCGGTGAGCTGGCTATGGCTGCTTACATTTGCAAACGTGAGAAAAAGGATGTGCATTATTTTGCTACAGAAACCCGTCCGTATTTTCAGGGTGCTAAGTTGACGTGCTGGGAATTAGGGCAAATGGGTGTGCCGGTTACCTTGGTAGCAGATAATGCTATTGGTTCGCTTATGGCGGACCGGTTAGTAAATAAGGTAATAGTAGGGTCGGACCGTTCCTGTGCTAACGGAGATTTTGCGAACAAAATTGGCACGTATCAAATCGCTGTTACCGCAAAATTGTTTGACATCCCATTTTTTGCTTTGACGCAACCATCGGACAGGATTCGTACAGGGAAAGATATCCCAATCGAGATTCGTCAAGCGGACGAGCTTATCCGGTTTGAAGAAAAGAAAATTTATCGTGGAAAAGTTGATGGATTTTATCCGGGGTTTGACGTTGTCCCTCATGAACTTGTTACGCGGCCTATCCCGATTAAGGTTTCCGAGAATGAGTAGACATAAATTAAATGATGCAGATTTAAAAGAGATGCGCGATACAGTCGTGCTTCTTCATGGTGTTTTTCCAAAGTCTTTTTTTGACAGGCTCAAGAAACAAAAGCCCGAATGTGTTTTTGTGCTTGAGGGGCGGCCAAGTTTGGAGGCAGGGAAGAGCTCGTGCAGGGAATTGCTCAAGCGTGGCATAACACCGACAGTGATTTCGGATAATATGGCAGGTTTTTTGTTTTATAAAAGCCTTGTTAAAGAAGTTTGGGTTGCCTGTCAAGCGGTCGATGACCGGGGGATTGTCGCGTCGGTAGGGGTGTCGATTTTGGGTGCGTTAGTGCGTAAGCATGGCGTGCCGATGTATGGATATTTTTCTCCTGATAAGCGTAAGCAATCTCAGGATTTTGTCGGTAAAGAAAAAGATATTCTTTGCTTTGAAGGGGCACGTATCGCGCCAAAGGGGACTAGTGCATATGTCCCATTAGTTGAATGGATACCGATAAGTTACATAAGGAAAGTTTATGAATGATAATGAAATTTTAAATTTAAGAAAGAATATTATTTCTATCGGACGCCTTTTGTGGGAAAAGGAGCTGGTGTCGGGTATCAACGGAAACATCAGTGTGCGTCTTGATGAAGGAAGAATTTTGATCACGGCTAGTCAGACTTGTCTTGGGTTGCTGAAAGAAACAGATATTTTATTGGCAACGATTGAAGGAGAAGCGTTAGAAGAGGGGGTCATTTCTAACGAGAAGTTGCTTCATACGTCAATTTATAAGAATTTTGTGGATACTCAGGCGGTTATTCATACGCACACACCATATGCCAACGGATATTTTCTCGAGCAAAAATCTTTGCAGTCACGTATTTTTGAGTGTCGTGTTTATTTGGGTGAGGTTAAAGGAATTGAGCAGAATACGCCGGCAGTTACGGATGTCGCTCCGGTTTTAGAAGCATTAAAGGTCAATAGCATTGTTGCGTTGCGAAATCATGGTGTTGTTTCGATGGGGAAAAATTTATTTGATTGTTTTCTTCTGGTACAGTGTTTGGAGGATGCAGCAAAGGTGGATGCGATTAGTAAATTATATTCGTGCAACGTGCAACGTACAACGAACAACGATACGTCGCACGTCGGACGTAGCACGTCGCACGAAAAAAAATATAAGCTTTTTTCTCAAGAGCAGATTGATGAGATTGTCCGGTTAGTTAATGACGATGCCGCGTTAAAAGATTTAGGGGCAAAAACGCAGATGACAATGGTTTTAGCGGTGAAGCTGGATGAGACGGGTCAAGTATATGGTTTCCATTTTGAGAATGGGCAGATTGTAAATGTCGACAATAATGAAGATTCGGAATTTTTGATTTCGGCACCGGAAAGTATTTGGCGCGCGGTTTTTAATCAGGAAATTGATCCGTTTGTGGCGACAACCCAGAAGAAGATGGACCTGCGTGGAGATTTTGCAAAGATTTCAAAGTGGTACGCGCCATGCAGCCGGATTTTTGAACTGTGGACAGAAGTGCCGGTGGAATAAAAATCGTTAACATGAATAAAGTTATGTCTAGAGAATTTAATCTTTTTATTAATGGTGAGTTAATTAGCGCCGATGGGGGCAAGACGTTTGATAGCATTAATCCTTCTGACGGGCAAGTGTTTGCGCAGGTTGCTGATGCGTCAAAGCAAGATGTTGTTAAGGCGGTTGCTGCGGCACGTGAAACATTTGACAGTGGGATTTGGTCTGGGTTGTCCGTTAAAGAGCGCGGAGTTTATTTAGTTAAGGTTTCAGGGCTGATTCGCAAGTATGCGAAAGAGTTGGCAGATTTAGAAAGCCGGGATACCGGAAAAACCGGAAAACAGACAACGTTTATTGATATCCCGACGTGCGCGGATACGTTTGAATATTTTGGCAAACTTGAAGATCCGTTTAAGAGTGAGGTTAATCCGGTCACAGCCCCTGTTAAGAGTACGACGGAACGTGAACCGATTGGTGTCGTAGCCTGCATTATTCCGTGGAATTATCCATTGATTATGACGGGGTGGAAAGTGGCTCCGGCATTGATTGCAGGCAACACGGTTGTTTTTAAAACGTCTCGTCAGGCGAGTGTGTCGGTTATGCGTTTGGCGGAAATCTTTAAAGAAGCGGGTTTGCCGGGTGGTGTTGTGAATTTTGTGGCAACAACGAGCCGAGAAGCTTCGGATGAGCTTTTAAATAGCCCAAGCGTTGATATGATCAGTTTTACAGGCGGCACTTCGACAGGTGAGAAGATTATGAGACAGGCTGCCGCAACAACGAAAAAGGTGGGGTTAGAGCTTGGCGGGAAGTCACCGAATATTGTGTTTGCGGATTGTGATATGGAAGCTGCCATCGGTGGGACGATGTCCGCGATCTTTATGAATCAAGGACAAATGTGTACTGCGGGGGCACGCCTTTTGCTAGACGAAAAGATTTATGATGTGTTTTTGGAAAAATTGGTTGAGAAAACCAAGTCCTTGAAGATTGGGCCGGCGCAAGATTATGCGACGGATTTCGGGCCGTTGGTTAGTAAAGAACACCGGGATGAAGTGCTTTTGTATATTGAAAAGGGACAACAGGAAGGCGCGACATTGTTGTGTGGTGGCAATATCCCTGACGTAGAGACGAATGATCATGCGTCTCTAGGAAATGGTTTTTATCTAGAACCAACGATTTTCGGGGATGTTACAAATGATATGGCCATTGCACAAGAAGAGATTTTTGGCCCGGTTTTAAGTGTGATTAAATTTTCGACGCAGGAAGAAGCAGTCAGGATCGCAAACGATACACCGTATGGTTTGGCGTCTTGTGTTTGGACAAAAGATTTGGATAAGGCAAATGCGGTTGCTAAACAATTGCGTTGCGGCACGGTTTGGATTAATACGTACGGTGGTTTTTATAATGAAGCGCCATCCGGAGGTTATAAGCGCAGCGGGTTTGGCCGTGAGTTAGGCAGGGACGGATTATTGGAGTATACCCAAACCAAACATGTTTGTATCGACCAGACACCGGGAGGCCGGCCGCTCGTCGCGGGATGGTTTTGACTAAATAACCCTCGAACGATAATCGCATTTTTTACTGCGGCTGCGATTCGTTTAATAAAAAGAATGGTTTTTAGCGCTTTTAAAAGGAGTTCTAAATGAAGGTTTTATTTGTAACACCACCCATGGGGTCATGGGCGACGCATGGGGATCATAAGGCCCCGAATCAATATTACGCGCAAATCGCTGCGTATATTCGAGAAAAAGGTTTAGCCGAAGTACAGGTTTTAGATGCCAAGGCGTTGGCAATAAGCTATGACCGGATGATTGAAGAAATCAAGAATATTAATCCTGATCTGGTTGTTTTTGGGGACCTTTTACATTCGACCGGCGGGTTGTCGGTGATCTGGCATTTTAATGAAACCGCGCGTCTTATTAAAGAGGCCCTCCCTGAGGTGAAAATTGTTATGGGAGGCCTTTGGTATTCTGCTTATTGCACCGAGACCCTTGAGCAAAATCCTCAGATTGATTTTATTGCGATGGGTGAGGGGGAGCTTACGGTTGAGGATTTGATCAATGCGTTAAATGACGGAAAAAAAGAATTCGCATCCATTCCTGGATTAGTGTCGCGTGCGGCGGGAGGCTCGGTTCAGAAAGGCCCGCATCGTGAATTAATCCAAAATTTAGACGATCTTCCAATGCCGGCGTATGATCTTTTTCCGATGGATAAATATGTGGGGCATACGTATTGGAAACCTTTCGCGGAGTTGTTGACGTCTCGAGGTTGTCCCGGGGCTTGCGCGTTTTGTTATCAGTGGAGTTTGTACGACGAGCGGAATGCTAAACAGGATTACATTTCTTGGCGGGGAAAATCGCATGAAAAGATTTTGGATGAATTGGACCTTTTGGAAAAAGAATATGGAGTTGAGGTTGTTGTGATTCAGGACGACGCGTTTAATGTTGATAAGGAAAATGTGACGCGGTTTTGTGAAGAGAAAATCAAGCGTGGCAACAAAATTAAATGGGTTTGTTTAGGGCGCGCGGATGATTGGCTTAAGCATATCGACATTTTGCCGTTGATGCATAAGGCTGGGCTATTCATGGGGCTCGTCGGAATTGAAGTGGAAAGTGATGAGCAGCTTGCCCGCCAGGGAAAAGGGGTTACGTTGAAGCAAATCAAGGATACGGTTCAGGAGTTGCGCAAGGCTAACATCGCGACGGTCGGGACTGTTTTAATCGGCCTGGAAGATGATAATGAAGCTACAATAAAGAAGCGTCTCGAGGTGACAGACGATATTGACCCGGATATCATGGCCCTGGATTATGTTACGCCTGTTCCGGGGGCTCCGTTGTGGCGTGACGCGATTGCGAAGGGGTGGATCAAGCCGGATAAAATTAATATTCGTGATTGGGATTTTCATCATCCGGTTGTTCCAACAAATCATCTTTCCATCGAGCAGGTTGGCCGGCTGGGGGCGTGGTGTATGCGAGAGTTTTATTCTCAACCGCAGCGTATTCACCGAATCATGGAAAGTGACTATGATATGTTGGTCAAGCTATGCGTGAAAGATTTTATGACGAATCTTGCTAAGTTTGAGAAAGCCTCGTCCGGTGAAGGTTCGTATGTTTAACGATATCTGTGCCCAGCTGTGTTCAGTATCAGTGTTTATCTGTGTTTAAAAAGGATTTTAAAAATGACTGAAGAAATAAAATTGGAATGGGAATCAAAGGCTCGCGCGAAATTGGATCTTATGATCGAGAAAATTCCCCTTTTTCATCGGGAGATCGCAAGGATCGTTGTTGAAAAAAAGGCTGTTTTGAATGCGCAAGAACGTGATTCTTCGATGGTTGATGAAGAGGACATTGTCCGCGCGTTTTTTACGGAAGTACCGATGGCGTTTTATAGTTTGATGATTCGGCTTT
>JAGLHE010000144.1 GCA_023143685.1 Candidatus Omnitrophota bacterium | reverse complement strand
AAATCGCGTCCACATCGCCTCCATCAAAAACACGTCCGCACGCCGGGCTGCTTCGATCATTTTTTTTGCCTGGACCGCATTGATCGCAAACGGCTTTTCGCAGAGAACGCTTTTGCCGCTGTCGATGCACAACAGCGTGTTTTCAACGTGGGCCGGATGAACAGTGCCGACATAGACGACATCAACGTCAGGATCGCCGGCAAGGGCTTCATAACTGCCATAGCTTTTTTCAAACCCCCAATGCTTCGCAAAATCCGCCGCCCTTGAAGCATCTCGCGACGCGGCGGCGACAAGCCTGGCATTGGCAAGGCCCTTAAGGCCCGCAGCAAATTTCCCCGATATCCCCCCACAGCCGATTATCCCCCACCCAACGCTTTCATTTAAACCCATAAAAAAACTCCAGCATAACAACGAACTTCACAAATGAGCACTCCAAATAACGTACAATATAACCTTTACGAATGGCGTAAGCTGCCGGCAAATGCTTTTTTGGCCGCAGGCGAACGATTTTTCAAAATACCCAAATGAAAAGTATTACATCCCATCCATCTTGTCCACACTTTATTTTGCCCCCAAAAAACAAACCGGCACTTAGCCGCAGGACAAGAAAGGTTGACAATATCGCCTCAACCGCTACACTGTATTACCGCAACAACCAGTGGCAGGTATTGCAGGAGTATGACGCCACCGGCGATACGGCTCAAAGATACTTCGTATACGGCAATTATATCGATCAAGTGCTTATGATAACAGACACCGACAGCACAAACAGCGTAACAGACGGCGATTACTATTACGCCCACAACCACCTATACAGCCCAACGGCCCTGATGGAAGCTGATGGCGATGTAATAAAGGAAATTTAAGGAAGGGTCACGAGCCTTTTAGTTTGACTTAGCAAGTTCCAGAAAGGATTACGATGAAGTATTTAAAGATGGCTTTAGAGATGGCTTTTTTGGCATTCAAAATCTTTTTCTTTTATTGTCTTGCTTTTTTCTGTCTTAGTGATGGATCAGTTTATGTTTTTTCTTTTTTTAGAGAATTATTTGAACTTCCATATCAATTAAATCGCCTAGAAATAATAATAGATATACTGAGTGCATATTTGTTGTTTCCTGCTATAGTAGCAGTATTAATAATTGGTCTCATTGGGCCTTTTGCAGTTGGTGCAAACCGATTTGTAGGTTTCTTCATTGCGGGTTTAATATCAATTACTCAAATCGTATGTGGCTCTATTGGAATTTGGAATAGTGAAAGTCGTAATGTTTTTATATTACTGACAATAATCCTGGGAGCAATAGTTGCTTTTTTCCTGGGCGGGTATACTTATTTTAAAATCTTCAATCTCAGAGAAAATAAAAGGAAAGATAAGGGGCCACATACTGCTCCCCTTTCTTGATGATCTTGGCAACAGGGCCGGTTCTAATACTATTCGTCTCCGGCATCTTCCCTTGTCAATTCATATGGCTTGCGCCGACAACCAGAAATCATCGCAATACCGAAACAAACGATTAACAGCAGGGTTTCTCTCATCTGTTATTTCCCATTTAACTGCCCAGCTGACATACTTCTCCTTGTGACACCAATATCTTACTGTTGATTATTGAAAAAACCAACAAGCTGCAAAACTCTTTTACATTTTAACTGTCTGTCATTTCAAGGAAACTGACAAACCTTATTGCCATTACAGAAATCATTAAATTCGTAAAATACAAAAAAGTCAAATACAACAAATAAATTGGAGTTATCCATGTTATAGATACAGCAGCCCTCCAAAAACCTGGAATAAGTAACGCCAATAAAATCGGCAAAGCAATTCTCACAATCAGAAAGAATACCAGTAATGGCTTTGCTTTTGCCTGCAATAGTTTAATTTTCCACATGAGGTTAAAACTTTTTGGTATGCTGCAATCGGTGACAATTATTATTGCCGGGAGTAACAAAATCAGCTTAGCCAATAATAAGTGCATGAAAGGACCGCTGATATTAAAGAAAACAGTATCTGCAGTGCCAGTCATTCTGAGCAACCAGATGGAGAAAAGCATCGTAGCTAATCCAGCTAATGCGCCTAATATAAAAAACCTCCAGAAAAAATGTTTTCCTGTTCGTACCAGGTCGGCAAGCGATCGCCTCTCGTTCGGTTCAAGGTAAACTGTTCTTAGAAATCCTAGCGAAACTATTAGACTAAATAACAATAAGCCTATAGACACAAATTGCATGACAGTCCGAATATTAGTAGGGTAAATTCTTACTGTCGACATTACTAGACGGCTCAGAAATGAAAGTCCGACTATTAAGCCTACCTCAGGCCAGCGGCTTTTAAGAATTGCCAGTGTCTGTTTAATTTCATCCATAAAAATTTCTCCTTTCAATACCACTTTACCGGCCTAATGCCGACCTGTCAAGAGATTAAATACAGACAATAATGTTAAAAATAAATAGTGTCGTAGTTGGGCGCAGGAATTTTGGTAAATGCAAGGCTTGGTTTCTTTTGCAACCCGAAGGGTACCAGTTCATATTCGATTTCCTCAAAAAAAATCATTGCTTTTGCCCTGCCCGGTGCTTAGAATCAGGGGATATGTATTATAGGCAGGCTGTAATACTGAAAATGCTTTAATTTGCTATGAAAATCGGCACAGCGTGACAGCGTGACTGGTTTGATAAAACACTGAAAGGGAGTTTTTATGGGACGACGTAGAGATAAACTTGATAAAAGACGAGCAAAACAAATGAAAACCCGTGCGGCCAATTCAAGCCGTAAGCAAAACGAGCGTGCACGCAAAGCCGCAGCAGCGGCCTCCTAACCCGGCTGAAATACCACCATTCGGGATAAAACTAACAAGGGCTGTGAACCACAAATTCACAGCCCTTTCTTTTTGTTTGAACGATCTAAAATAACATACAATACGGCTATTACGTCCGGGGCGGTGACTTAAACATGACTACCGAATTGGCGTTAATAGACTAAAAACGGCATTCCCCACTTTTTTTTAATAAAATGAGATTTTCTTGTTGACTAAAACTACTCGAGTAGAGTAATGTCTAGTGCAGTAGTCGACGCGATGCATTAATGTTATTTCACAAGAAGGGAATAATAGATATGAGCAAGAATGAACTTGAGTTATTTGAGAGTGAATGGGCGATCTTGCAGGTCGTTTGGGAGCGTCAGCCCTGTTCAGCCCCTGAGGTCCAGGAGACACTGCTCAGTAAAAAGAAGTGGGCCTACACGACCGTCAAAACCATAATGGATCGCATGGTTAAGAAGGGCCTGCTCAACGTTGAAAAGATCCGTAACCTGAATCTGTACCGTTCGGCAGTCACACAAAAACAAGCTCGCAAAAGTGAGATCACGCGCACGATCAAGCGGGCCTTTGAAGGAGCAATATCCCCGATGATGCAATTTCTCGTTGAAAACGAGAACATTACCGACGCCGAGATCGATACTCTTGAAAAACTCATCAGGGATAAAAAGAAGAGCCGTAAATAACCAGCCCAAGGAGGTTTAATATGGATACTGTTTCGTTCCTCAATAATTACAGCAGCAGTTTTGTTCGTTTTTCCTGGATCATGCTCTTACAGTCCAGCATACTTATATTGATCCTGCTGACACTGGACCTGCTCCTGCAGCGAAAGGTCAGAGCGGTCTTCAGGTATTGCCTGTGGATGCTGCTGCTGGTCAAGCTGGTACTGCCGGTCGATTTGGCTCTGCCATACAGCCCGGCTTACTGGGCGAGC
>JAGLHE010000143.1 GCA_023143685.1 Candidatus Omnitrophota bacterium | reverse complement strand
TCGCCAGACAAAACAATAACGCTATAATGCGCGCTGCACGTTGCTAGCTGCACACAATGACAAGACTTCACTTAATGCGGCGGCAAAGGCGTCTATTTCTTCTTTTGTTCTTTTTTCTGTTACTGCCACAATCATATAATTTTTCATGTCCGGATAATACCGCTCAAGCGGAAACCCGGCGGCAAACCCCTTCGCGATCATCCGCTGAACAACGTCACCCGCGTCGCACGGAAGGCACACAGTAAACTCATTAAACGTCGGCGCGCTGCGCTTAACGCTTACCCCCTCAATTTTTTCCAAAACCTTTTTCGCGTACTCAGCCTTCTCTAAACACAACTTCGCTAAATTGGTCAAACCTTTTTTTCCCAGCACTGACATAAACATCAACGCCTGAACCGCGCACAACGCCACGTTCGTACATATATTTGACGTTGCTTTTTCCCGTCGGATATGTTGTTCGCGCGCCTGCAAAGTATTTACAAAACACCGTCGGCCTTGCGCGTCCACGGTTTCACCAACAATGCGTCCCGGCATTTTACGGATATACTTCTTTTTCGTCGCCATAAATCCTAAATATGGCCCGCCAAAGTTAAGCGGTAACCCCAGGCTCTGGCCTTCGCCAACGACAACATCTACCCCCATCTCGCCGGGAGTCTTGAGCAGCCCCAACGACACCGGATAAACACTCTCAATCACAAGCGCGCCTTTTTCGTGCGCCGCCTCAACAATATCCGCGTGGTCGTCAATAGCACCAAAGAAATTCGGGTTCTGCAAAATAACAGCAGCAGTTTTATCGTCGAGAAGTTTGACAATCTGCGCGCGGTCGCTTTGTCCGTGCACCACCGGTGTTTCTTGAAATTCAATATCCAGGTTTGTTGTATATGACTTGATAATTTTTCGCGAGATGGGACTGACTCCGCCGTCCATAACAACACGCTTACGCTTTGTAATCCGGACCGCCATCATTATCGCCTCATAAAGGGCTGTGCCCCCGTCGTACAAAGAGGCATTAGCCACTTCCATCTCCGTCAATGAACAAATCGCGCTTTGATACTCATAAAGGGCTTGAAGGGTTCCCTGAGAACATTCCGGCTGATACGGAGTATAAGCCGTATAAAATTCTCCTCGAGAAATAAGGGATTCAATCACGGGCGGGACATAGTGGTCATAATAACCACCGCCGACAAAAAGGGTTAAATCCCGCACATTCTTGTCAGCCAAGTGGTTGATATGCTTAACAACTTCGAATTCGGATTTCCCTTCCGGCAGGTCGAATGATTTCGGCGCATGCTCCGGCTTGATATCCACAAACAAATCATCAAGGCATTTTACGCCGATTGTTTCAAGCATTGCTTGAACATCTTCGTCGGTATTTGCAATATAAGGATTCAATTTAAATATTTCTGTATTCGCATTCCGTAAATACCGCGCGGGATACGTTTATATTTCTCACTTTACTCCACTTAAGAAATTACGATATTCATCGGCTTTCATCAACTCTGACATCTCGTCGAGGTCCGAAAGTTCCAGCTTGACAATCCAGCCTTTTTCGTAACAATCTTTATTAATCCTTCCCGGATCGTCCTCAAGCTCAGAATTAACCTCAACAATTCGTCCGGACATCGGCGAGTAAATGTCACTCGCTGCTTTAACCGACTCAATCGACGCGAATTCCTCAAACTGCTCTACCTCGACGCCAACCTCCGGCAACTCAATGAACGTCACGTCCCCTAAAGCGGATTGCGCGTATTCTGAAAGCCCGATCGTCGCCATAGAGTCTTCAACATAAACCCACTCGTGTTCTTTGGTGTAATAATAATGATCTAAAATTTCTACATCCATAGCCGCACTCCTTTAACTTTTAAGTGAACTATTTTTATAGATAGGCCGTGCGTGAACCTCGGCCGCCCATTGTTTTTCTTTTGTCCCGAAAAGAATTTTCTCTCCTGCTTTATATCCTTCTTTCGGGACAAAACCCAATCCAATCCCACACTTTAACACGGGTGAGAATGTAGCGCTTGTCACAACGCCAACAGGGTCAGCGCCTGATGAAAAAATCTGATATCCACTGCGCGGAGATCGTCGAGAGCCTGACACAAACGAAATAATCTTCCGGCTAACGCCTGCGTCTCTGGCCTCTTGTAACGCGGCTTTCCCGACAAACTCTTTTTCCCAATCAATAAAACGGCTTATGCCTGCATCCAAAGGATTAATATCTTCACTCAATTCGTGGCCATATAAACTGTAACCCATTTCAATCCGCAACAGGTCCCTGACACCTAACCCCGCGGGGGCAGCGCCTTTTTCAAGAAGCCTCTCCCACAACGCGCTGATCTTTTCTTGCGGGTAATAAATCTCATAACCCAACTCACCGGTGTATCCTGTGCGGCTGACAACAACATTTTCACCCAGGACATTAAATATATTAAAGGTATAATATTCCAATTTTTCAATGCCGTCAACAATAGATGACAACAGCTCTCTTGACCCCGGGCCCTGGATATCAATCTTACCAAGATGGCCGGAATGATTAACAAACACGCCTTGCTCTGTAATATGTTTTTCAAACTGAGCCTCGTCCTTAGACATTGTCGCGCCATTAACCACAACCATCCACTCCTCGTCATCCAAACGATAAACGATCAAATCGTCAACGACACCACCGTCGTCATTCAGCATTGCCCCATAACGGCAGGTTTTTACCGGCATATCAGCCAGGGGTTGCGTCACGATTTTGTCCAACCCGCTTTTGCTCACGTCTCCTTTAACCATAAACTCACCCATATGAGACGTATCAAAAATTGAAACACGGTTGCGTGTGGCGTCATACTCGGCAAGGATCCCTTCATATTGTACAGGCATTTCCCACCCGCCGAAAGGAACCATTTTGGCTTGAAGCTTAATATGATTATCGTAGAGAGGTGTTTTTTTAAGAATTTCTTCGGACAACATTGTTTGCTTTCATATAAAGTATTAACGTTGTCCTATAATAAAAAAAATATTTTTATTTGTAAAGCGAATTTGAAAAAAACTTGGGGGAAACCTGTACCCGGTGAGCAAGTTACTACAGGGGGTGAACGGTGTGGGGTGTCCCACGCGCAGTTTCGAAGCGAAGCGAAGATGTTTGAGCACGGGATACCTTGCACTGTTCGCCCCCTGTAGTAACTTGCTCACCGGGTACAAAAACCTTTTGCGAAAACTGCTAGATCCTCTTCGCCAGGCCTTCATCTAAAAGCTGCTGGTTTAAGAATATCCCGTGTCGCGCGACTTCCTCAATATTATCTTCACCGGGGATATAAAAGATATCGGCTAACGGACGGTCGTATTTATCTGTTTTATAAGTCTTTATGACAATAAACTTTTGCTCGGCTAGGGTCTCGTCGACAAACTGTTTGGAAACGACACCCTGGGGCGTGCTAAGTTCCGGTGTATCAATATCTTTTAACCGTAATTTTTGACGTGTTTGATTGCCAAAACCAAGATCCACCCAACACCACAGCGTATCACCGTCAATCACTCGTTCAACAAAGGCTTTATACGTATAAATAACGCGCCCTGTCTTTTCACTTTTAACAAGAGAATAATTATTCTCGTCCTTTTGCGAACAAACGATATTCCCTTCCCTTAAATCCTGTAAAGCGTCCGGCGGCATTTCCCAATAAACACTAAACCCCAAATCAACACAAAGCTTAGCGCTCTCTTTAAATGTTGGACGAATAATCTTATATATATAAGGATACCCGCGCTTAACAGCCAGGGGGGTCAACGGCTTGCTACGCGGCTTTGATTTCTTGGCTGACAAGGTCTTCATAAGAAAATCTTGCATTTCCAAGTGCTCGGCTTTTATAGCTTGCGTAAGCTCACGCACACTCCAGCTGTTTTGAACACATTTTTTCTCTAATTGTTTACGTTTTTGGTCATCTTTAATAGTTAAAAGGCGCTGGTGCTGGGTCCAGGTCAATTCATCTATCGATAGATGAATTGACAGGTGGGTCATATAAAACTGTCTCATACACCGCAGTTGGGTTCCGGAAAACCCGCGGCCAAGCTTCCTGGTTAGATCAGCTGCCAGCCGATTGATAAGCTGTTGCCCATACTTCGCGCGCATATGCTTTTGTTGTTCAACATCAACAATATGTTTCCCGATTTCCCAACAAGCCTTTATCCGGGTTTCAACAGCCTGACGGGCTACGAGTGAAGCCTGCGCGTGAATCGCGATGATTTCATCAATCAGTTCGCTATAAGTTTTATCGGGTAGATTTATTGACACCCTATTCTTATATTGCAAAAAAAACAGGATGTCAAGGATATTGGGAAATTAAAATACAGGCAACGGGGTGCGGGCGACGCGCAACGGGCTACTTCTATTATTAAATCTTTTCAATAATGCGGAGGTGGCTCTTCGTCCTCTTGGCGCTTGACGAGATCTACAGATGTGATTTTTTCTTCAAAAAGCTTCAATTGACGCTTAAGTATTTCCACTTCTTTTTGCTGAGCAACAAGGATCTCATTCATCTCTTCAAGCATATGATCCTGGAAAGCAACCCTTTTTTCTAATTCAATAATTCGCTCTTCCATAATAAACCTTTTCAAAGTACGCGGCACGAAGTGCGGTGCATAAAGCAGAGAAGAAAAAGTAGAAAAAAACGCGCCTGGGAGGATTCGAACCCCCGACACCCAGTTCCGAAGACTGGTGCTCTATCCAACTGAGCTACAGGCGCAAATTACCACACTTTAGCAAAAACTTATTGCTTTTTAATAAGTTTTTGCATTCAACATTCAGAAAAATTTGCGCAGTCCTGGCTTCTTTAGTTCACATTC
>JAGLHE010000142.1 GCA_023143685.1 Candidatus Omnitrophota bacterium | reverse complement strand
CATTCAGAAAAGCCGGGGCAGGCGCTTTATGCGTGCAACGTTCAGCGTGCAACACGCAACGAATTTTCATTATACCAATCTTCTTTAATTTGGCAAGTAGTAGCTGTAACTGAATTTACTGTGTAACAGGAGTTTACCATTTTTTTGCAGCGACGATAGCGTAACAGCTCAGAGGGAATCTTGATCGCGAGTTCCCTAACGCGACATCACTCCCCCAGCAACTCTTTAACCTTTGCAACCAATTCATCCGAATCAAAAGGTTTATAACAATACGCATCCGGCTTTAACGTTTCATCAACAACCTCATCAAACTCACCTTCCCGGGCAGTTAACATCATAATAGGAACATTTTTATACACCTCATTGTCCTTTAAGATCCTGCACACCGTAAACCCATTCACCTCAGGCAGATTAATGTCTAAAATAACCAAATCAGGTACAAGGCTCTGGGCCTTTTCTAAACCCTCTGCCCCGTCTAAAGCTGTCACCACCTCATACCCCTGGGCTTCAAGCCTTACCTCCAGCATTTTGAGAATATCTTTCTCATCATCAATAATCAATATTTTTTTTGCCATTCCACTCTCCTTGAACTTTCAATACATTCAACCCAAAATTTTATTGCCAAAGCCCGCGCCGCTCAACCCTGGCTTCACGATAAAAACTTTTAAAAAGGTGGGCATACTTATTATTCGGCGGAATTGTCATCGGCTCAGCATATCCTGCCCTGACAATTGTTGTATTCAAAAATAAATATTCAGCCGGATACCCCCACTCATTTTCCAGCACTTTTGTATCATAATATTCCGGCAACCCTTTTTCACTCGAATAGGTATACGACGGAATTTCAATCCACACGTATGCCAGCAACCGATTATACCTGTCTCGCTGCTCTTGATCAAACTCTAAAAAAACCTTTTCCCCGGACACCAACTCCTTTGTAAACACACCCGCCTTTTTGCCCATCATCTGAATCTCGCGCATACTTTTACCGGTCTTCTTAACATCCCGCCGCAACTTGTCACTATCATACGCCTCGGGGCAATCTATTCCAATCAACCGGACCTTCTCGCCATTTGCTAATTTTATGGTGTCCCCATCAAAAACCTTAACCACGCGATAACGTTTATTTTTTGCCTTACGGGAATCACACCCCCAGAACGATGCACTCAGCACAACCCCAGCCAAAAAAAGAATCCCAACCAGATATTTCCTATTCTTCATCTCCGGCCTCTTCTGCTGTAAAATCATCCACAACTTTCTTAACTTCCATTTCCGCTTTTTCAATCTTGGCCTTACATACCTTAATTAACCCAACCGCTTCTTTGACCTGAGCCGAAAGCTCATCCACATCAATTTCTTCCGACTCAATCTTTTGGATAATTTCATCCAACTTCTTCATTGCTTTACCATATTTTAAATCAGCCACTCTTCTCCTCCTTATTAATTTTAAAAACTTCACTCTCAAGCACACCGTCGACCAACTGCGTTAAAAACTGATCTTTTTGCTTAACGTCACCAACGCTGCGCACAATTTGCCCTTTTTTCGTACGTGTAATACTAAAACCCCGCTTTAAAATATTGACCGGGCTGGCCATATCAACCAATCGCTCGAAATGACAAATTTTCATCCTGGCATTTTTCGTCCGGTCCGCGACTGTTTTCAGAAACCCATCTTTTTGCCGCCCAAAATCTACGCTAACACGCAAAAGGTGATTTTGCGGTTGCCGTTTCAAAACTTCCACAACACGGACAACTTTTTTATGGTGGTCCCTCAAAAAAAGATTTGTTTTATTCTGTAAATCAACCGCGACCTGCTTTAATGCCCCTTTATCCCCGGCAACCTGATCCTGCGCCAACTCAACAATCCGCTCCACCTTATCTTGAGCTTGCGCTAAAAACGACTCAACACGTTCCACAAAAAACTGTGCTACCGCCGTCGGGGTCTTCTGGTATGTGTGCGCGGCCATATCAGTCACGGTGATATTAATCTCGTGCCCTATTCCACTTAAAACCGGTAATGGCGCCGCTGCAATCTTTTCTGCGATCATCTTACTGTCAAAACAACTTAAATCCGCAATTGACCCGCCGCCGCGTGTAATCACAATCGCGTCGAGTGTTTTTACTTTGCTTAAATCTTCAATCGCCCGGCACACGGCCTGCTCCGCGCCTTTACCCTGCATCAACGCGCTTTTATAAAACACCTTAAACCCAAACCCGCTCAGCTGCAGTTCATGTAAAAAGTCATTATACGCGGCAGAATCAAAAGCTGTAATCAGGCCGATATTCAAAGGAACGAGGGGAAGCTCAACTGCTTTATTTTTATCCAGCGTCCCGCTCTTTTTTAAAAGAGCAATGAGCTTTTGTTTTTCCTGCGCAATCTTACCCAACGTATAAATCGGATCAATATTTTCAACAATCAACCGTAACGCTCCGTGCGGAGGATAAAAATCCACCTTACACAAAAATTTCACTTCAATATCATCCTTAAGCGCAAACGCATTCTCAGCACTTTTCAAAACGTCTTCAATATATTTTTTCCGACCGGCAAAAACAACCAAACCGGTACGCGCGACAATATCTTTTGTCGTCGAATCCTTCTCACACAATTCAAAAAAGATATGGTTCTTCCCGCGGTTGCGATTATACCCCTGAATCTCCCCGCACACCCACACACTCTGCGGAAAACCCATATTAATCACATCACGGATTAGTTGATTAAGTTCTGATACGGTAAGATATTCGTTTTCTTGAAACATAATTATTTAATGTCCCTTGAAAAACTCAAGGGAGACCATTACTTTCAGAGATACTCCGGGTTAAAAACAGAAACAATGTACCAGTTCCCGTTCGAATCATTTTCCAGAATCACAGCTGTACTCGTCTGAAAAGCAACAAGCGGCTTTGATTCATTATTGGCTACAAGCCTGGAGGTCAAAACAGACAAGTATGGTAAATGCCCGACGACCACAACATCCTGATCCCAGGCTGAAATATCATAAACAAGATCATCTATCGCGTCATTCGGCCCCAGGCCTTCTTTCTTTTCAAAACTTGCCTGTGGAGACACAACATCACGCACAATCGCCGCTGTTTGCTCTGCCCGTGTCTTTCCGCTATGACACACAATATCAAAATTAAAAGAAGCCTGCTTTAATACAAGCGCAATTCTTTCAGTGTCTCCCCGGCCCTTTGTTGTTAACGGCCGCGCGGGATCAACACTTTTATTTACCGCTTCGCCGTGTCGCATAAGGCATAACCGCATCATTCTCTCCTTTTACAAATATTTTTTATATGCGGGTTCATCAAATCATCAGCACCCTTGAAGTTGAAAAGCCTTTTTAGCAGCCAGGATAATATCTTCAAGCCCTTCAAATTTTTCCTGGGCAATTTGTTTTTTCTCATGCAGAACCCCTGCATTTTCCCGCGTCTTCCGGTTCACATCCTCGCTGTACCAATCCTTATAATCACGATACTCTTTTGCCGCCTGATTATACTCCATAATCCTTCTACCATAATACACAACATCCTCGTCTAAAACTACCCCGGGGCCAGCAGCTACGGCCTCAAACGCCTGCAAAGAAAAAAGCCGATACTTCCCTAACTGAAACATCATATAATAGGTTTCAAGATTCTTCTTAACCTCAGCATAAAGCAGATGATCTGCTGTTTCTTTTACATTACTCCCAACAAAACGTTGAAGAAATGGCAGCATAACTATTCCCTCCCCATTATTCGCACATCATAAGACGACGACAAAAGATCTTTCATGGTTTCAGCGTCTTTTTTCGAACCGATGATACTACCCCAGTGCATTGGAACAACAATTTTTGGGTTAATAAGTTTTGCCGCCTGCGCGGCTTCGCCACCAGTCATCGTATAAGTTCCCCCGCACGGCAACAAGGCAATGTCTGCGTCGATCTCTTTCATTTCAGGAATAACATCTGTATCCCCGGCATGATAAACGCGCGCGCCCTCAACCGTAAGCACATATCCAACGTTATCACTGCTTTCGGGGTGAAAATTTTTGCCAATATTATACGCGGGAACCGCCTGGATCTCAAAACCATCTACATTTATCTTTTGTCCACGAGTAATCGGCGTGACATTGCCTGACAATTTCTTTGCGCACGACGGCGGGGCAATAAATTTTGTCTGCCCAGTCGCAATCTTCACAATATCCTCCGGGGACAAATGGTCAGAGTGGCCATGCGTGATTAAAATCAAGTCCGCTTTCTTCGCCCCGTCCTTAATTTTAAAAGGGTCCAGATAAATCACTTTTTCTGCGTCAATGCGAAATGCCGCATGTCCCAGCCAATGAATTTTTTTGAACATAGCATCCTCCTTGTTTAACGCAAATGTTTTAGCAAAACAAAGGCCTGCCATCAGACACAAAACAAAAATCCCACTCAGTACCGAGAAAAAAACATTTCTCCTAAAAAACAGGTTCCGCATTATCTTTATCCCTCTCCAGCAATGATTGGTAGATTTCAAAATTATTTCGTGAAAAACAAACAAAGACAACAACATCCAGGCTTGGCACTGAAGGCAACATCTCCTGTACGGTCTCAACCGCGATTCGCGCAGCGTGCTCTTTAGGAAAATGATAAATCCCCGTACTTATACAAGGAAACGCAATAGTCGTCAGCTCTTTTTCCCTGGCGATCTCAAGACACCGGCGATAACAGCTGCGCAGAAGATTCGGTTCATCCTTATCTCCTCCCCGCCAAACCGGGCCTACGGCATGAATAACATGTTTCGCCGGTAAATTATACCCTTTGGTTATTTTAGCGTCTCCTGTCGCGCAGCCGTCAAGAGTTGCGCATTCCGCGAACAACCCTGTTCCGGCGGCATGATGGATCGCGCCATCAACGCCTCCACCACCCAACAGTGTTTGATTGGCTGCGTTTACAATGGCATCAACCTGCAATTTTGTAATATCACACTGAACAACTTTTAATGTCGCCATTATTCTGTCCTATTCTTTTTTAATTCTAAAACACCGCCTGTCCCAATAGTATAGGCGGGAATATTCTTTTTACCCTCATAGATCGACCAAGCTGTAACGCTATACCCTTCTCTTGTAAAATTACATTTATACAAATACCCGGAAATCTCACCCCCACAATACAAAACATCCAGGTACGGCGATTCATCCAAGTACAATTCTTTAATATCCTCAGGATAATATCCGTAATCTTGCTCATATGCTTCTGCCGCCTTCGAGATCTTCACAAGAACATGCCGGGCTGTAACGCTATTCAAATCAATGCTTTTAAGCTTAATATAATGCTGGGCGCCTTTAAAAAGAGCGAACGGCCCGACCAAAAAAATGATAACCATAATCGAAAAATGCCACGAAGCGGTTTTAAATGGCTTAGGGGGGATTTTTCCTTGAGAAATTTCTTTAGCTGTTGTATACGCGTCATACATTCCATAAAACCACGGCAGGACCAACCAAAATGTAAAAAAGAAAATGACGCCCTTAACCGCCTGGCCGTTATAAACCTGTCCGAATCCGGGAATAATCGAAAACAATAAAGCAATCAGCGGGTCTCGCTTGACAGAAAGACAGGAATCCAGCTGCTCAATAGAAGAAGCACAACGAGGACAAAAGTCCCGGCCTTTAACGAAGGTCTGACATTCCGCACAAACACCTTTGCGGCATTGAACGCAAGATGTGATCGCTATTCTTTTTTCATGAATACCGCAGAACATAGTCAATAATCCCATTTAAAAAAAATCAAAAGATGAGCAAATGACAAGCATCAAATTACTTACTACTTGTTAATTGTCGCTTGCTACTTATCGAATTGATAGACATTCTAGCACAAGATAAAAATAGAGAAAATAGAATCTTTTGTGAAGTTGTAACCGGTGAGTTACTGGGGGGCGAACAGTGTGAGGTGTCCCACGCGCAGTTACGAAGCAGAGCGGAGTTGTTTGAGCACGGGATACCTCTCGCTGTTCGCCCCCCAGCAACTCACCGGTTACGTGAAGTTTTCGACAGAGAAACAGACTTGTTTTCCGAGGAATAAAATAAGCTCGCTTGATACTT
>JAGLHE010000141.1 GCA_023143685.1 Candidatus Omnitrophota bacterium | reverse complement strand
GAGTCTTTGAAATTCCTATACTATCACCAGAAAAGGCGGCCGACAAACAGGCCGCCTTTTACAATCAATTTTTATACTATTTACTCTATATCGTCTTGTTCTGCAATAATAACTTCTTTACTTGTCAACTTTCCTTGTTCATCATAATTCTCAATGCTTTTTAATTCACCATTATCATACGTTGCGACCTTTTTAATCTTTCCGCTTTCATAATATAATCTTGCTGTGCCATAAGGTACATCCTTATGATACCACGAGAACTTTTTCACATCTCCTTGCTTATAATACTCAAAAACAACCCCATCCCTCTTGAGATTTCGATAACTTTCCAGCGAACTTATTATCCCATTTTTATCATATGTCTTCCACAAACCATCCTGAATAACGCCTTTTGCCTGAACAGGGCAACAAAAAACGTTAAAAATCACCAAAAAAAGAAAAATTCTCTTCATTTCCACCCTCCTGGCTATATTGTCACAGCGACTAAAAACACCTTTGAAGTATAGTCTATTATTACCGCTTTTCAATATAGTGAAGAGGGATCAGGGAAAGCGCTTTCTAAATACTAATTTTCACCATGAACCATTGGAACAAAACGTACAGGCAGGACATCTTTTTTAACAATACCATCTTCTGTTTTTGTGACAACGTAAAGGCTCTGAAAGAAAGAACCGACAGGGACAACCATTCGGCCTCCAACTTTCAACTGCTCTACCAATTTGGGAGGAATTTCTTTAGGGGCAGCGGTAACAATAATCGCGTCGAATGGCGCAACCTCCGGCCATCCGGCATAACCGTCACCGTATTTCACATGAATGTTTTTATATCCTAACTTTTTAAGAAGCGCCTTAGCGCTTACGGCAAGCCCTTCAACAATTTCAATTGTATAAACTTCTTTAGCGGTCTCTCCAAGAATCGCGGCTTGATACCCGGACCCTGTTCCAATTTCCAAAACCTTCTCAGACCCCTGAAGGTTCAAAAGCTCTGTCATGTAAGCGACAACAAAGGGTTGAGAAATCGTTTGGCCATATCCAATCGGCAAAGGATGATCTTCATATGCAAACGCACGCACATTCTGAGGAACAAAAACATGCCGTTTAACCCTTGCCATTGCTTCTAAAACATTTTCATCACGCACACCACGAGCATAAATTTGCTCCTCAACCATTTGCTTTCGCAATTTTTCATAATCCGCTTTCTCAGCCATAACAACACTCCCGGATAAAACAAATACAACAAGGATAAAACTCCTTGTCAGGAAAAGAGCCCTTTGCCCTATTTTTATTATAATCTTTTTTTTCAAACACATGGAAAATTGTGGCCTCATCAAATTATTCCTGATGCCTCTGTATATTCAAAAAACTCCCTCGAGGATCAAACTGTTCAACTTTTAAAAGAGCGCCTTCTTTATAATATTTACGGTACATCACTGCCCCATTTTCATAATATTCATTAATTTGCGTATATTGACTATTTCGCAAAAAGCTCTCGCGCATAAGGGCCCCGTTTCCTCCGTAGTATTCCTTAACAACAACCGGCTTACCTTTCTCAATACGTTCCTCACGCATCAAAGACCCGTCTTCATAAAATTCCTTTTGAGCAACAATCTCTCCTCTTCGATACAAATATTCATTTACTTTATTACCCTGCTCATTAAATTCTTTCCACGCTCCGTCAAGAACATCATTACGATAGTATTTTTCCTCTTCGATTTCTCCATTAATGTAATATTTTCGTGAAAGTCCATTAAGCTTATCATCTTCATAGGTTTTTTCAAACTGCAACTGGCCATTACTGTAAATTAAAGTCACTCCGTTCAGCCTGTCATTTTTATAATTTTTTTCCATCTCAATCACACCACCCAAAGAATACTCTTTAACAACGCCATGAAGTTTATTCCCCTTATACATTTTCTCAGAATGCAAAATCCCTGTAGAATGAAATTCTTGTGTAATACCCTCACGCACACTACCTATATACCGCACCTTAGAGCGCATAACGCCATCAAGAAAATAAGAATATCTCACTTCGTCAGGCACCCCATGTTGAATGACCCCCTCCCGGACAATCTTTTCCGATCCGTCATATTCACGAAACTTCCCCGCCCTCACTCCATTTTTATAGGTATACTCGGCTTGTAAATTTCCATCTTCAAAATAGGTATAAAGAACACCGTCTTCAACGGGTTTCGGACTACATCCAAAAACTCCAGCAAACGCCATCAAGACAGCCAGCATTCCATACAAATTTTTTTTCACAAAACTCCCCTTTCTTTGTCTATAAATACCTGTATTACCGTAAACGCAATATATGACAAACTTCTTGCAATCACTTTCAGAGAAATTATAATATATTTTGACTGAAAAAATCAACGATAAAAATCATCTTCCACCTTTCTCAAAAAACATCTCAAAAGGAGAGAGCATGCCCTTTAAAGATTTCATGACAAAAGTACGCCATTTTGACAACCTGTGCGCCCGCTGGATGATGCGTCACTTTTACATTGTTTTCTTTGAATTTGTCCTTGTTTTTATCTTCTTTATTTTCTTTTTTAACATCCTTCGCAATATTGACCTGGCAGCTCAAATCACAACAGACAACCTCACTGAAAAACTTTTATTGCAACAGTCGACCAATACACTTATTATCATTGTCCTTCTTTTACTGAATTCTTTCTGGATGCTGTATATTTTTAACGGCATGAACCGTTTACGGATTATCCTGAAAGATATCAGCTTCGCTCTTTCCCGCCGAAGACAGCAATAAAATAAGCTCGCTTGAGGTCTCTAAAATTCCAGCCCCGCACCTCGTGTAATCCACCCCCCTAAATTCTTCGGAACCCTTCTGGGTTTCCTTCAGAATTTATTCAGGGGGATAATTCGCCCATCACACTTACGTCACTATCGTTCCGCAAGTTTGGGGCTCATTAAAAATATTCCTGATAAAACTCTTTTATTTTTTGAACAAAACTTGCGCCAAACTGCGCGTGATCATGCACAGACGACGGATGCCCGATAGACTGCTTCGCCCCCAGCTGCGCTAATCCAACAACCGCCGCATATTTAGGCGCATTATTCAGCCTCCGGATCGCGGCTTTTACTTTTCCTAATTTTGCCGGAGTATTAATCTCTTTTTCAATGCATTCCGGCACCCCCGTCAACAATGCGCCTCCACCAACAAGAATAATTCCGGCATTCATCTCTGCAGAAAGCCCCGATGCCTTAAGGATCTGCGAGACCTTTAAAATCAATTTCGCCACAACCGGTTCAACCGCCTGGGCAATAGCTTCTTTCTTCACAGGAAAATACCCGTCATCCCTTTTTATCAAAATCTCCTCTTCCCCTCGTGACCCTAAATCCTCAGCAACCGCATATGTCTTCTTGATTTCTTCAGCTAAACTTAACGTTAAATTAAGTTTCTCCGCGATACTCTGAGTGATCACATCGCCTCCCAACTCAATCATGTCCATATATTTCAGCTGTCCTTCTTTAAAAATAAGAACATTGGTCATCGTAGCACCGGCATCAATCACTGCACAGCCCTGTTTTTTCTGAAATTCATTCAAAGAAGCTTCTGTTGCCGCCAAACTCGTAAAAAATAAATTCAAAACATCATACCCTGCCTGGTTTACAGCCTTTGTTAAATTTTTCACCAAAACATTCTTCGCCAAAACAAGCAAAGTATGAATCTCTAATTTACGGCCATACAGGCCGACAGGGTTAGTCGCGATATTCACATCATCAATTTTATAATATTGCGAAAGTGTATGCAAAACTGTCTCTTCTAAATTAACACCCAAAAGACGGGCCTGCTCCTGCACTTTTTTAACATCCCGGCGCGTGATCTCCTTATTCCCTTTATCAAGTAACGGGATCACGGCTGAACCCCGACGGACGTCAATCAATTCACTATTAAGCCCTAACTGAACCTCCTGAATTTTCATATTTGTTTTCTTTGCCAACCCTGCAATGGTCGCGTGAATACATTCAACAAATTCACTTAAGTCAGTTACCGAGGAACTTTCAAACCCCCGGGTTTTTGATTCATAAACACCTAAAAGGACCGGCTTGCCATCTTGCTGTGTCTTGACAAAACTTGCCTTGATAGATTGCGCGCCGATATCCAGGCCGCAAAAAAAAGATTCTCCAATAAATTTCTTTAACATTATTTTTCCCCTAACACAGGTTCTTTAAACCGCAAATCAATATATCCGGTTGCTTTTAAATCCAGCTTCCCTTGCGACAAAAGGATGCCGAGCTGCTTAACCTTTTGCGTGACTTTGTCACGGTCCAGGATAATTTTAAGGCCATTACGGAAATGCACAACCATCTCTGATAAATTTGTAACGTCGACAGATTTAACTTTATACGACCGAAGGTATTCATTTTTCTTTATGACTTTTAACACCCGCAACGCCTCCCGCGCTTCACGGCACAAGACCGCTTTCCCGACAACCGCATTTCCATTTGCCGGGATACCGACAATACCCGGCACCTTATCTGCCGCAAAAAATTCACGATAAAAAGGAGCCTGCGGGTTTACCGACAATACGATCCCCTTTTCATCAACAAGAACGTCCTGTCCTTGAATACCGATACGGGCAAACGGATCTCTTCTTATGGCATCAACATAAATCTTGTCCGGAAACTTCCTCAACACCCTTAATTGATCAATATACGGATATTGCGATTGTATCCGTTTCTGCAATTCGTTTAAATTTACACGAAAAATATTTTTCCCTTTCAGCCGGTTAAGATGCCGGGAGCTAACCGCCGCTAAAGACGGAGCAACCTCAACCTCCCGGATAATAAAAAAACCGGATCGACTGATCATCTTTGTCATTCCGTTAAACAGAACAAACCCCACAAAGACAACAAATACACCAATAATACCGGTTTGAATATACTTAATTTTCTGCTGATTTAATTTCCGTTTTCGTCGAGCCATACCGTTCCCTTCTCATTTAAAATATTTATTACGATGTTCCTTTTGCTGCCCCTGCTTGTTTACGCTTAGCTGCCAGACGCGCAATCATCAAACATAATTCTCCAAAACCAATCCCCTTTTCGTTCACTGCCATCGGCAACAAACTCGTCGAGGTAAACCCCGGGATAGTGTTCACCTCCAAAAAATACGGGTTACCTTGCGCATCTAACATAAAATCCAGCCTTGCGAAATCCCGGCATCCCAAAAATTTATATACTTCTAAAGCTATCCCCTGAATTCGTTCCGACTGCTCCTTAGAAACCTCTGCCGGAACAATATATTCTGTCATCCCTTTTTGATATTTTGCCGTAAAATCAAAAAAAGAATTACCTGGCCGAATTTCCACAAGCGGTAAAGCCTGTTCATCTAAAATGCCGACTGTCATCTCCCGGCCTGAAATAAACTTTTCAAGCAAAACTTCCGTCCCATATTGAAAGGCAAGATCAACAGCAGCAGCCAACTGATCCTTTTGCTGAACAATACTGACCCCGATACTCGACCCTTCTGCCGCAGGCTTCACTACAACCGGCCCGCCCTCCAACACATCCCAGGCTTTCTCACTATCAAACACATCCTCTTTTGTAACAACACAATACTTCGGCACCGGTATTCCTTTTTCCGCAAGCATCTTTTGCGTCAAAACTTTATTCATTGCCAAACGGCTTGCCTTAGCGTCTGACCCGGTATAAACAATTTGA
>JAGLHE010000140.1 GCA_023143685.1 Candidatus Omnitrophota bacterium | reverse complement strand
AGAAGAAACCCTGCACCCTTGCTCTTTTAATGCTTGATAAATCGCATTGCCTGACTTTAACGAAATCTCTTTTTCTGACGAGCATCCGCCCATCACAACACCGATATGCCCAAGTTCTTCGGTTCTGACATCCATTCTCTTTTCCCCTGATAATTAATTCCTGGACACTTCTTTTACTTTTAAGGCCTGCGCAAATTCTTTAGCAACACGCGAAATATCTCCCGCCCCTAAAAACAAAACCATATCTTCAGGTTCAACATAATCCAAAAGGTGCGGCACGATCTCATCCTTCTTCAAATACATAACATCCTCACCTTTTTCACAACGCAACCGCTCATATAAAATCTCACTCGACACTCCGTCAATCGGTTCTTCACTTGCCGCGTAAATGTCCGTTAAAATCAATTGCTCCGCGCGTGATAAACTTTCCACAAATCCATCCATCAAAAATTTTGTCCGCGAGTACCTATGCGGTTGAAAAATCGTAACAAGCCTTGCCTTCGCGACATCTTTCGCTGTTTGGATAGTTGCCGCGATTTCAGTCGGATGATGCGCGTAATCATCCACAACTGTCACATCTAAAAAATCTCCAACAATCTGGAACCGCCGGTTTACACCCTGATAACAACGCAAAGTTTCCTGCACAACAGAAAAATCAATTGAAAGCTTTTGGCTCAGCGCCACACACGCCAAGGCATTAAGAACATTATGCCGTCCGGGAACCGACAGGCAAATTTCACCCAAAAACTCTCCTTTCAAAAAACACGAAAACACCTGCGCGTATTCCCGGCCATCCCGCGCGCGGACATTCTTCGCGAAAACATCGCACTCCTCAGACATCCCATACGTTAAACATTCCGTCTGACAATCTTTTAAAAGCAGCCGCAACCGTTCATCTTCCCCGCAAACAACAAGGCACCCTTCTGGGTCAACCTGTGAAATAAACTGCTGGTAAGCGTCTAAAATATTCTCCCAACTCTTATAATAATCAACATGCTCAAAATCAATATTTGTAATAACAGCATACCTCGGGGAAAAATACAAAAACGACCCATCGCTCTCATCTACTTCCGCGACAAAATATTCTCCTTGCCCCAAGGCAGCATTATGCAAAGATCCGTCAATAATTCCTCCCACAGCAGTTGTCGGATTAAGTCCGGCCTGTATCAATAGCAATGCTATCATTGACGAAGTTGTTGTCTTTCCGTGCGCGCCGGCAACCGCGATCTCAATTGATCCCTGCATCAGCTGCGCTAAAAATTCCGCGCGCTTAAGGAGCTTAACCTTTTGGTTCCCGGCAGCTACCATCTCGGGATTATCTTTCGCGATCGCTGATGAATACACAACTACATCGACTTCCCGCAGATGATTTGCGTCATGTCCGATATAAATTTCTGCCCCTTCCTGACGAAGCCGCTGGACCATAGCACCTTCTTTAACATCCGAACCGCTAACTGTGTATCCTTTCGCAAGCGCCAACGATGCTAACGCCCCCATACCGATACCGCCAACTCCAATAAAATGATACTTATTCAAGGCGCCTTCTCCCTTTACTGCCTTTTTAAGAAATCAACCCAACTCTTATTTAAATCTTTGATAGTACTAAACCGGGAATACGCTGAACGTAACGCCTGTTCAAACGTTTTCCCCTCTTTAAGCCGTCTACAAAAACTTACAAACCGATACTCACCTAATTCTTTTACCATATACGAAACAATACTCGCCGCCTCGGAATAAAACAAAGAAACCAATTCAGTCGAACTGTTTCTTCCAAGCCTCAGCTGCGAAAGCTCAGTCAAAGATTTAAACCGTCCATTTTTAATCACCTTTTTAACTTCTTTGTGCGCGCCCCACCTCTGGGCCTTTTCCTGAAACATCGCCACCCCTTCATCAAGCCACAATGGCAAAGGCGTATGGAACCCCACAAATTCACGAAAAATAATATGTCCTAATTCATGTGGTAACGTTGTATCAAAAAACCCGTGTGCTGCCGGAAAGGTCCGTATAATTTTATCTTTCACATTCACAGCCCCACTTGACCATCCTGCCTGGCGGGAGGACGCCACATAATCCTCCTTATCGCTATAAATATATATCTTGGCTCGACGATCAAAAGACCATCCCCCGTAACGCGTAAACCCTAAATTCCTGGTAATCTCATCAAAATAATCTTCCGCTGACCTCTCAACCTCCTTAACAAAATCTTTTGGCGCATCTTTATAATAAATAATAAAATGTGTCGCGCGTTCCTCCTCCCACTTCACTTCCTCCGCGCCGCTAAATGCGACAAAACCAAACATCCCGATCAACATACAAATAATAATTTTTTTCATTTCTTCGCAACCTCAATAACAGCTTGTGCCAACGCAGACACAGCCCGGGATTGATAAATACTTTTCCGTGTTTCTCTTACCGCCTCTTTATCAACAGCAGCCTCAATAAGGCCAAAAACCGCGGCACTAAGAGAATCAGCAGATAAATCTTTTTCCTCTATAACTCTGACTGCGGATGTTTTTGCTAATAAACCCGCATTGGCTTTTTGGTGTCCTTGCGCATATGGATACGGGACAAGAACCGCGGGCAAACCTAAAGCAGCCAGCTCAACAACCGTTCCTGCGCCGGCCCGGCAGACAACCACGTCCGCAACCGCGTAAATTTTCCGCATTTCATCAAAAAATCCAAACACTTTATGTGGAATATCGAACGACTCATACTTCCTGGCCACAGCCTCATGCTCCTTGACGCCGGCAACATGCACCACCTGAACACGCGCAAAATCTTTCAACAAAACAACTGTCTCTAAAAAAACCGCATTAACCACGTGGCTCCCCTGGCTTCCACCGAGAACAACAATTGTCTTATATCCTTCACGAAGCCCAAACTCTTCGTATAGCCCCGAGAGGGAAAAATCCTGCCTTACAATGCGGCAAGGGTAGCCTGTGACAATAACCTTTCGCGCCTTAAGGTATTGCTTCGTTTCTTCAAAGCTTAAAGCAACTTTTTTAACAAGCCTTGCCAACACCGCGTTTGCCCTGCCAAGGACAACATTCTGTTCATGTATTATCGTAGGACACCTAAGAATAAAAGCAGAAAAGACAATTGGAAACGAGCCATATCCTCCAAAGCCCAAGACAACGTCCGGCTTAAATTGACAAACAACCTTAAAAGCGGCTAAAATTGATTTTATCATAAAATAGAAAAAAACCAGAACTGACTTTATAGATTTTGACACAAGGCCTTTCGTCGGCAAAGGAGACAGCGGAAACCCTGCCTCTTCAATCTTATTGCGCGTATTTCCAAAGGCCCCGGCAAAAGCAATTTCATGCCCTTGATCTTTTAATTCAGCTGCCACGCAAAGTGCAGGAAAAACATGCCCCCCGCTCCCACCAGTTGTGATCAAAATTTTCATACCCCTTCAACCCTTTTTAATCTGTGCAATCTTTCTTCTTTAATCTGTGTAATCATTTTTAAATCTCTTCTGTCCTTGAAATATTTAAAAGCAACCCCACTGCCAGCATATTAAAAACAAGCGCGGACCCCCCATAACTAATAAACGGCAACGGCAACCCTTTAGTCGGTAAAGCGCCGATACTCACACCAATGTTCACCATCGCCTGCAATCCGATCATCGCAACAATTCCTACACTCAAGAAATACCCGAAAGGATCCAGTGTCCGCTTCGCTATTCGGGCCCCTTGCCAAATAAACGCGATAAATAAAGCAATTACCGCGAACGCGCCGACAAACCCCATCTCTTCACCAATAATCGAAAGAATAAAATCCGTATGCGCCGCCGGAAGATAAAAAAGCTTTTGCATACTTTTACCTAACCCAACACCAAAAAGCCCTCCGGAACCCAACGCGATTTGTGATTGCGTTAATTGAAATCCTGCCCCTTGCGGATCTTCCCATGGATCTAAAAAAACCGCAATCCGTCGCCAGCGGTAAGCCACTTTCACAACCAGAAAATAAAAAGCCGGCACAGCCAAAATCCCAAGCATTCCGATATGACGCACCCGCGCACCTGCAATAAACATCACGGTCAGAACACTAGCTCCTAATAACAACGTGCTTCCCAAATCCGGCTGCTTTAAAACAAGAAGAGACACAACACCCAATACCAGCATCAGCGGCATAAATCCTGCCCGAAAACTACGTATCCTGTTTTGTTTACGTGCCAAAAAATCAGCCGTGTACACAAGCATCACCAATTTACAATATTCCGACGGCTGAAAACTAAACACGCCAAACTTAAACCATCGCCGCGCGCCAAAACTCGCTTTCCCGATCCCCGGGATCAATACGAGCACCAACATCACAATGCCAATAAACAAAAGGGGTTTGGCATATTTCTGCAACTGCCGGTAATCTATAGCCATCGCGGCAAACATCCCCATAAACCCCACTGCCAAAAACAACAAATGCCGCTTCAAAAAATACAAGCTATCACCTAACTCCTGCATCGCATAAACGCCGCTGGAGCTGTAAATCATCGCCACCCCTAAAAAAATCAACAATAAAACAATTGTCGCAATGGATATTCGGATATCGCGCATATTCTAGTGATAAGTTGTAAGTGATAAGTTATCAGGAAAGCAAAAACCTGTTTCCTGAGAACCCTACCCTTTTTCAAAGGCATCGCACGATGTCTTTGAACACTTCTCCTCTTTCTTCAAAACTCTTAAATTGATCAAAGCTGGCGCACATTGGGCTTAACAGGACACAATCCCCTGCTTCTGCTTTTTGACGCGCACAAAAAACCGCTTGCTCCAGGCCCTCACACTCATCCACATCCACCACAGGAGCAAAGACATCCTTCAATTTCCCGCGCGCCTCACCAAAAACAATCATAGCCTTAACATTCTGTTTAACAGCGTGTGCCAAAACCGAGAAATCTACATTTTTATCTCTTCCCCCGCAAATCATCACAACCGGCTTATCTGTATTGTTCAACGCCCACCGGCCTGCCTCAACTGTTGTTGACTTTGAATCATTAACAAACTCAACACCATCAAGGACACGAACCTTTTCCAAACGATGTTCCACCCCGCTAAAAGAATCAAAAACCTTACGGCAAACATCCTTGTCAATTCCGAAAGTTTGAGCTACGGCCATCACCGCGAGAAAATTCGGGTTGCCAACGCAAAACTTTTCACAATCCCCTGGATTATTAAAAAATACAGGTCGTGCCTGAATCTCAGATGCCAAACTTTTAACGCGCTCATCTGCAACGTTAAGAACCGCATAATCATTTTTGTCCTGATTCAAACAAATTCTTTTCTTTGCTGTCCAATATTCATCCAAATCCTTGTGCCAATCCAAATGATTCTGACTAAAATTCAAAAGAACCGCAATGTATGGCTTAAACGTTTCAATGGTTTCCAGTTGAAACGAACTGACTTCCACCACGACATAATCTTCTTTCTTTAATTCTTCAACACATACACAGAAAGGCCGGCCGATATTCCCGCAAAGATACGCTTTTCTCCCCGCGGCCTCTAAAACTTTCTGAATCAGCGTGACAACTGTTGTCTTCCCATTGCTCCCTGTTACCGCAATAATCGGGCATGGACAGATATGTGCCGCTAACTCAATCTCACTCCAGACAGGAATTCCTTTTTGACGTGCCCACAAAAAAACCGGCGCGCCTGGCCGCACCCCGGGACTGATAACAATCAAGTCACTGTCTTCGATAAACGCCTGCGTATGGCCGTCATGCTCGACAGCAACCGCGCACGCGCTCATCCAGTCCTGAAAATCCTGAGGGATTGATTCAAGGCTTTTGCTTTCCGAGACCTTGACTGTTGCCTTAAGTTTATGGCTCAATCGGGCAGCGGCTTGGCCACTTTTTCCGCACCCAACAACTGTGACTTTCTTATCTAATAACTCCATTATCGAATCTTTAACGTTGCCAATGTTAACACAGCTAAAACGATCCCGACAATCCAGAACCGCGTAATAATCTTTGACTCATGCCATCCGCAAAGTTGTAAATGATGGTGCAACGGCGAAACTTTAAAAATTCTTTTTCGTCGTGTCTTATACGACACCACCTGCAAAATAACCGATAACGCTTCAATCACAAAAACTCCGCCTAAAAGCAACAACAACAACTCTTTCTTAATAAATACAGATATCACACCAATGCACCCCCCAAGGGCCAACGACCCTGTATCCCCCATAAAAATTGTGGCAGGATGACAATTAAACCATAAAAACCCTAAACTTGCCCCTGCGATCGCCGCGCAAAATATCGTCAACTCCCCTGCCCCTGATATAAACGGAATAAATAAATATTCACTAAATTTGACATGTCCCGAGACATAGGACAAGACCCCTAATGTCACGCTGACAATCAAAACACACCCAATGGCCAGGCCGTCAAGGCCATCTGTTAAGTTAACCGCGTTTGAAGCGCCGATCACGATCAAAGCAACAAAAGGGATATAAAGCAACCCCATTGTAATCACGACATTCTTTAAAAACGGGACATCTAATTTTGTAGACGTATCCGGGTTAAAATACACATAAGAACCGATAAAACACCCGAGGAGTATCTGCCAAAGCAATTTTGTTTTTGCGCGAAGCCCTCGCGCGTGCTTTTTTTTTCTGCTCAGTTTTACATAATCATCCACATATCCTAAAATCGCTAAATACAAACACGTTGCCAGGGTCAAAGCAATATAACGGTTGCTCAAATTCGCCCACAACAAAACAGAAATAATGATACTCCCAACCATAAAGATCCCACCCATTGTTGGCGTACCTTCTTTGGCTTCATGAAACTTCGCAAGATCCGGGCAGTCATCCCTTTTCGCGATCTCTCGAATTTTACGTTTCTTAAACTGTTCAATAAATACCGGGCCTGTGACAACACAAAGAAGAAACGGTGTAATCGCGGCCATCGCGGCACGAAATGTAATATACTTAAAAACATTAAGCGCGAAAAACAGGTCTTTCAGTTCTGATAAATAATAAAACATGTATTACTCCTTATGATCGGCTAATGGTTAATAGTTAATGGTTAATAGTAAATTCGCTATGGCAAAAATCCTATGCCGCCCACCTCCACCATTAACTATTAGCTATTTATCATTAACCATTACCCAAACACTCCACTGTCTTGTCCATATGCATACCGTGCGAGCCTTTAATGAGAACAACATCGCCTGGCTGGCAGCGTTTAAGCAGCTTCTTATTTAAAGATAATTGTGTCTTAAAATGACAGACTTCAATACGTGAATTAACTTTTTTTATTTTTTGCGCTGTATAAAAAGACAACGAGCCATATGTCAAGACAACATCAGTGCTTGACTCTGCGACAACCTCGCCTATTTCCTGATGCAATACCTGTGCCTTCTGTCCTAACTCCAACATATCCGCACATACCAGAATCTTACGCCCTGTCGCGGGAAAAGCATCTAAAAGCTGCAAAGCACCTCTAAACGATACCGGATTCGCGTTATAAGTATCATCAATAACAACAAATCCTTTAACACACGCCACCTTTTGCCGGCCCTTAATCCCGCCAAAACGCTTTAAATGGGTATAAATAATATTATAACTAATATTAAATAATCGACCACAACTAATTGAGGCTAATGCATTATACATATTAGAAAATGCCGGGGTTGGCAACTGCATTGCGTGCCGGGCATTAACCTTAAAGTTTATCCGCCCTTTCTGTCCTGCAACAATGTCTGTAGCCTGATAATCTGCCCCTTTATTCATTCCAAAAGAGAGACATGTCTTCTGTCGAAACCGTGCCGGAATCTTTTTTAAAAATGCATCATCCTTATTAAAAATCACAGTAGCACCTTTTGGCAGGCCTTTGACTAATGAAATTTTTTCCTGGAAAACTTTTTCTGGACTTTTCAATCGTTCCAGATGAGACTCCCCGATATTGGTCATAATGGCGATTGATGGCTGCACAATAGATGTCAACTCAGCAATATCCCCTGGCTGGTTTGTGCCTATTTCAACTACAACAATCTGATGGAAAGGTTTTATTTTAAGCAATGTTAACGGCACACCGATTTGATTATTATAGGACCCTTCATTTTTTAAAACCTTATACTGTGATTGCAAAACAGAAGCAATCATTTCTTTTGTTGTAGTCTTGCCTGCTGAGCCTGTTATTGCAATGATCGGCACATCAAATCTATCACGATGAGCTTTCGCAATCTGGCCTAAGGCCTTGACAGTATCTTTGACTTTAATAAGGGGACAGTCCCCCTTCGGGGACAGTCCCCGCGAAACAACAACCGCTACTGCCCCTTGCTTAACCGCTTGCGCAACAAAATCATGCCCATCAAACCGCTCACCCTTGATTGCAACAAACAAAGACCCCCTTTTCACCTTTCGCGAATCAATACACACACTCCGAACCTTACGCACTGCCCCTGCCTGGATCAGTTTTCCTTGTGTCACATCTAATATTTCTTGTATTGTAAACATCATTTATTCTGGGATAGCCCTCTCCCACCCTTCCGCTTTAGGCCATGTCTTAAAGTATTAAGGCTTGGATGAATCAATTGTGGGTTCGCATGATCGAGAAACAGATCAACGACCTTACTAATCTCTTTTGTAATCTTGCGTGAACCCCAGCGTTTTTCATGCGACCGGACTTCCAGCCGTTTATAACTTAAATGCATGACCTCTTTATTACGTTTACGTGTAAATCCGGCAAAATGCTTATTAAGAAGGGGCAAGGCTTTTTTCCATTCTGCTGAATTCTTTACATAATGAATCGCCCGGGCATCATCATTTTTTTTCTCAGGCGCATAGAAGAAATCCAATATAACACTGGCGTGCAAAACAAATGACTCCAGCAAGGCATTGTAAATATACATATTGCTCATGTCGCATTTATGGAGCATATCAACAACGCCATAAAGCATCTTAATTTCATAAAACAAATGCTCTTCAGCAAAATCTATTAATCTCTTTTTTAATATTTTCTGTTTCATTTGTACTGTCTTCCGTCTTCTGTCTTCTCTAACCGTCACCTGACAAAAACTCCCTCACAACTTCCCTGTCATCAAAATGAACCGTCTCATCCTTAAAGATCTGATAATCCTCATGCCCTTTACCTGCAATTAGAACAACATCCCCCGCCTGAGCCGACTGCAAAGCCTTAGCGATCGCTTCTTTACGATCCAAAACAATTTCGAAATTCTTTTGTGTAATCCCGGCGGCAATATCCGTAACAATCAATCGCGGATCCTCACTACGCGGGTTATCATTCGTGACAATCACCAGGTCCGCCAAACGGCTGGCCACAGCCCCCATCTTCGGCCGTTTACTTTTATCCCGATCACCACCGCACCCAAAAACTAAAATAATTCGAGAAGGTTCTATTTCTTTTAAACTAACCAAAACATTTTCTAACGCATCCTCAGTGTGCGCGTAATCCACAAATACAGAAAAATCTTTGTCAGTCTTAATTTTCTCCAAACGTCCCGGAACACATTTAAGTTTTTCAACTCCCACCTTAATCGCCCCCAGCGATATCCCGCACTTAAAGCATACCGTGGCTGCGGCTAAAATATTATAAATATTATGCCGGCCGATCAGTTCAGTCGTGATCGGAATCCACTGTCCATCTTGCGTACCTAACATGAATTTAGTTCCAGATGGACGTACCAGGATTTTCCTGGCTGTCATGTAAGCATTCTCTTCTATCCCATATGACACCACCTGCCCTTTGCTCATCTTCACTAACCTCTGGCCAAAAGAATCGTCCACATTAATCACTGCAGTTGATTTTGCCCCTAACTTTTCGAACAAGATCGCCTTAGCCTGAAAATATGCCTCTTGATTCTTATGATAATCCAAATGATCAACAGTTAAATTTGTGAAAACCGCCGTCTTAAACGGGATTCCTTCAACACGCCCCTGATCTAGCGCATGGGAAGAAACTTCCATCACCGCATAGTCGCAACCAACGCTTACCATTTGCGCCAAGTAACGATAATTATCCACTAAGCTTGGTGTAGTATTTTTAGCAGGGTACGCCTGTCCGGCCCAGCGATGCGCAATGGTACCGATAATCCCGCACTTTCTACCAACCGTATCGAGAATAGATTCTAAAAGATAAGTAACTGTTGTTTTTCCGTTGGTCCCTGTTACGGCAATCGGTTTTATTTGTTCAAAGACATCTCCATAAAACCGGGACAATATTTCCCGCAAAAAAACAAATGGCTCGTCCACACCAAGCAACAGGGTTCCTGTTTTACCCGGCACAAGATTGACAGACTTATCGTGCACAACAACTTTTGCACCTCGAGCTACCGCGTCACCAACAAACCATGCTCCATTAGCATCTACACCTTTTAACGCGACAAAGAGGCTGGCCTCTTTGACCTCTCGTGAGTCAGAACAAATAGAGTGAATATCCATCTCCCCAAACTCTTGAGGACAATCCAGAGGATAAATATTTTTCAATAAATCTTTTAATAACATATTCTAACATCACAGGGAATGGCCGCGACCATTCCCTGCGTCCTATTCGTATTCACTTGCTTCAATATACTTCAACGTATCCACGAGCATCTCCCGAAAGACCGGAGCCGCGACCGTGCCACCATAATGATTCGGATGCGGCTCATCATAAACCACGACCGCGGCAATACGCGGATCTTCAACAGGAGCAAACCCGATAAACGACGCATAAAATTTACTATGCGAATACGCTCCATTAACCACTTTTTGGGCAGTCCCTGTCTTGCCGCCGACCGCAACTCCTTTTACGCGTGCCTTCTTACCTGTTCCATGCTCAACGACCTTCTGCAAAATCGCTTTAACCCTTCGAGCCGTATCAATACTAACAACCCGATCAATGACTTTCGGTTCAAAAGCCTTAATCAACTCATCATTTTTATCTTTAATGTATTTTACCACAAAGGGCTTCATATACACGCCATCGTTGGCAACTGCCCCAATCGCGCAAGCCAGCTGTAATGGAGTCACTGTCACTTCCTGCCCGATAGGAAGAGCCCCTATCGATGTCTTTGACCATTTTCGAGGAGGTTTAAGTTGCCCTGAGACCTCCCCTATTAAATCAACTCCGGTCTTTCTTCCAAAACCAAACCGCTTGGCATACTTATAAAAAACCGCAGGGCCCATCATCTGTGCGACTTTTGTTGTTCCAATGTTGCTGGATTGTTCAATGACTTCTGAAAAAGTCAAGGTTCCCAGAGGATGGTGGTCATGCAGAATATGATTCCCAACTCTATATTTACCATTCTCACAAAATATCTTATCTTTTTCTGTAACGATATCTTCTTCTAACGCTGCCGAAGCTGTCACAATTTTAAAAACCGATCCTGGTTCATAAAAATATACAACCGCCCGATTAGTGCGGCTCTCCGGTGTGCTTGAAGTGAATTCTCCCAAATCATATGTCGGCCTATTCGCTAACGCAAGAATTTCTCCGGTTCCAGGATCAATCACAACGATACTCGCACTCTTGGCGTTATGTTTTTTAAAGGCCTTATCTAATGCGCGCTCTGCGATGTACTGGATCGTTTCATCAATTGTTAAAACTAAATCAAAACCATCCTTGGGCGGAACAAATGCCCGGTCCATCAACAACTCCCGCCGTCGAGCATCGCGCACAATTTGCGTCCGCCCCAACTCTCCCTTCAAATATTTATCAAACTTTAATTCAAGGCCTTCCAACCCTTGATTATCAACCCCGGCAAAACCGATCACATGCGCTGCCAAATACTGATTAGGGTAATATCGCTGACTCTCTTTAATAAAATCAAGGCCGGGAATTCTTAACGCCCTCACCTTTTGCGCGACCTCATCTGACAACTTACGCTCAAGCCAAACAAAATATTTATCCCTGCTCAAACGCTTACTCAATAACTCCGGGCTGATCGATAACAACTCCGGCAACTTTTCTAAAGCCTTTGCCTTTGCCTCCTCTTTCATCATACGGGGGTTCGCATATAGAGAATACACCGGCACACTAATCCCTAACGGCCTCATCCGTCGGTCAAAAATTGTACCGCGCGTGGGCTCTAATTCAATCTGATGTTTATGTTGTTTGCTGGCAAGCCCTGCTAAATGTTCGGAACGGAAAAACTGGATAAAAATGAGTTTTATCGAGAATCCTAAAAGGCAAAAAATAACAGCAAGGAAAATAAGACTAAAACGAAGGGAATGTTTGCGGATATACACTTTATATTTTTTATGGGGTTAACTTGCTACTCGAGATACGTCCTGACTTGCTTAACAACAACTCAAATATTAAAATAAACTCGCTTGATACTTGACTGCTCGCAACTATTTTATGGCCGT
>JAGLHE010000014.1 GCA_023143685.1 Candidatus Omnitrophota bacterium | reverse complement strand
AAACATGAAACATTACGAACGCAGACAAATAAAACGCCATTCCAAAAACTTGCCGATCCAAATTGGTATCGGGACACAAATTATCATTAACGGACAAATAAGGGATATTTCCGCAAAAAGCGCCTTTATTTACATAAAAAATAGTGTTTATTTTCAGCAAGATGATGAATTGAATTTCAAAATCGAAAATTTCAATAACGGCTCAGGAGAAAGCATTGAAGGGACAGCCAGAATCTCACGAATTGAACCTGGTGAAGGAATAGCAATCTACTTTACTGGCCTTGATGAAGAATCTAGTGAACAATTAAGCCAGTTGTCTTTAAAAACCACATAAACATCTCATTTTTAAATTTTTAAATTTCCAGCCAGTTCTTGTCTTAAATGAAGCCTTCTACACTGTATTCAGGAAGGGCTTCATTCCTTTTCTGGCGCCAACCCCAAGCCAAACGACTAGGTATTGAAAAGAATAAACATTAATGGTAGTATACCCCTTCTACTAACTCTAGAAATATTAATATTACATATGAGCAAAGAAATCACAAAAAAAGATATTGCCTATATTGCCGGACTGGCAAGAATGCATCTTAAAGATGATGAAGCTGAGAATCTTTCAGGTGACCTGGAAAGTATCCTTGAATACATCGCCCTGCTTCAAGAACTCGATACCGCGGATGTGCAACCGACAAGTCATGTTCTCGCACTAAAAAATGTTTACCGCAAAGACGAGATAAAACCTTCCTTAACGCAGGAAGAAACCTTAAGCATTGCAATTGCTAAACACAATGGATCATTTAAGGTTCCGCAGGTTATTGAATAAGAATAGAAGACAGATGACAGAAAACAGATAACAGAAGGCAGAAGACAGAAAAAATGCGTTTAAATGAATTAACAGCTCACAAACTTTTAGTCCTGCTAAAAGACAAAAAAACAACCCCAAAAGATATCTGTACCGCTGTCCTTAATCAGATCAAAAAAGTTAACGATCAAATTAAGGCTATCGTACGAGTCGATGAAAATGTGGCTGTTCCCGAAACAATCTCAGATGGACAAATTCCTCTTCCCGTGGCTATTAAAGACAATATGTGCATCAAGGGAAAAGAAACCACTTGTTGTTCTAAAATCCTGAAAGGATTCGTCCCGCCTTACAATGCCACAGTTGTTACAAAATTAAAAGATGCCGGGCTTATCCCTTTCGGACAAGCGAATATGGATGAATTCGCGTTTGGTTCATCTACGGAAAATTCCTGCTATGGCCCAACCCACAACCCCTGGGACCTCGACTGTGTTCCAGGCGGATCAAGTGGCGGGTCAACTGCGGCTGTTGCAGCGCGTGAAGCGATTTGGGCCTTAGGTTCAGATACCGGCGGATCCATTCGTCAGCCCGCATCATTTTGCGGTGTTGTTGGAGTAAAACCAACTTACGGCCGTGTTTCCCGATACGGACTTATTGCCTTTGCGTCCAGCCTTGACCAAATAGGCCCGATTACTCAGGATGTTGCGGATGCGGCATTATTGCTTAAAATCATCGCCGGATACGATGAAATGGATTCGACCTCTGTTGATACTCCGGTACCAGACTACTCAAAGGCGTTACAAAAAGATGTCAAAGGGCTTAAAATCGGAGTGCCTGAAGAATTTTTTATCGAAGGCCTTGATCCGCAAGTAAAGGCCGCAACACTAGAGGCGATTGAAGTCCTTAAAAAACAAGGCGCGACATTTTTAGATATTTCTTTGCCGCACACAAAATATTCGATTGCAACGTATTATATTATTGCAACAGCTGAAGCGAGTTCAAACTTGGCACGGTATGACGGTGTTCAGTCCGGGCTAAGGTCTATCCCTGAAAAATCCCGCAAGTCATCACTTGTGGATATGTTTGAAGAAACACGGGACAATGGATTTGGCAATGAAGTTAAAAGGCGAGTCATGCTTGGAACGTATGCTTTATCCTCCGGTTATTATGATGCCTACTATTTACGTGGCCAAAAAGTACGAACCCTTATTAAAAATGATTTTGATAAAGTCTTTGAAGAATGTGATGCGATTCTGACACCAACTTCACCGACAACAGCGTTTAAAATCGGTGAAAAAAGTGATCCCTTATCTATGTATTTATCCGATATATTTACCATATCAGCTAATTTAAGCGGAATCCCTGCAATGTCAATCCCTTGTGGATTCTCAAAAGAAGGGTTGCCGATCGGATTACAGATTATGGCAAAGCCGTTTGACGAAGAAATGATGCTTCGCATTGCCTTTAACTATGAACAAAACACCGACTGGCACAAACAACTTGCGCCTATCGCCAATATATAACCATCTTACTTTCGCGTTGTTTAGCGTAAAGGTTAGCATAGTTTAGTAAAATAAGCTCGCTTGATATT
>JAGLHE010000139.1 GCA_023143685.1 Candidatus Omnitrophota bacterium | reverse complement strand
CTTTGAAATTCCTATACTACAAGAAAGTTCGCTTTTTAATTTTGTAAGCTCACAGCTTCTTTAGCTGACGTGTAGAAAAGTATGGTTGTCTGTTTTATGCTTTTCTATACTGCAAATAATTATCTGCGCCAGGGCTTTACGACTCGCTTCTCTTCTGCCTGGGCCTCCACTTGCTTTCGCATAGGAAGAAAGCGTAAAAAGGAGCTAAGCTTTTTGGGTTTGTCAGATGAAAGAACTTCTTTCGCCTCGGGAAGCACCTCCGCGGTTACCAGATGCACAGTACTCCCTTGATCACGAAACTTTAATCCCGAACCCTCATCTAAAAGCTTTATTCCCAAATTATTTGATGATTTGAGTTTTAAAATATTACAGGTCACCCTTCCGTTATTATCAGAGAGCGCCATAAGTTGCTTTTCTTTCTTTTTGCCCTGGTAGGCCATATCAAAAATTTGTATCTGCATATTAATATAAATTAACGCGAGAATTGTAACACCCACCAGGCCTTGGATAAATTTTGACAATCGCATAAAAACCCTCCCTTTCGCAAAAAACGAAAAGGCTCTTTTCTTTATAAATAAAATTAAATCTTTTCTACAACACGAAACCGTGCGCTACGCGCCCGAGGATTTTCTCTTATCTCATCTTCTTCAGGCCTCAATGGCTTCTTAAAAACAAGTTCGACTTTCTTCTCCTTCGCAAGGGCACGGAACTTGTGCTTGACGATCCTGTCCTCCAACGAATGAAAAGCGATCACACCCATACGCCCGCCCGGCTTTAAACAATCAATCCCCTTAGTCAAAACAACCTCCAGGGCATCCAATTCACGATTTACCGCGATACGAAATGCCTGAAAAGTCCTTGTCGCCGGATGAATCTTTTGCCTTCGGTATCCGGACGGCAAAACAGACAAAACGATTTTTCTTAATTCTTTGGTTGTTTCAATGGGGCTCTCTTCCCGACGATCGACAATCCTCCTTGCAATACGTCCGGCAAAACGCTCTTCACCGTATTCCCGAAGTATTTTAACAATTTCCTTTTCTGTAAGAGAATTAACCAAATCATAAGCGGATAAAGGCCCCTCCTGATTCATGCGCATATCCAACGGGCCGTCGGTCTTTAAGCTAAAGCCCCTTTGCGGGTCGTCCAGCTGAAAACTCGATATTCCCAAGTCCACCAATATTCCATCGACTTGTTTTACGCCTAAATTATTTAAAACTTTTTCTATATTTCGAAAATTATCATGGATCAAATCACAACGCTCAACACATCCGGATAAATTTTGTTCCGCAATCTTTAAGGCTTCGGCATCATTATCAAAACCGATAATGCGTCCTGTTTTGCCGAGCTGTTTTGCCAGCAGTTGGCTGTGCCCTCCCATCCCGAGCGTACAATCAACCAAGCATCCTCCCACTGGAAGAACAAGGTATTGTTCAACCTCGGCATACATAACCGGAACATGCAAATCTTTCGAACCCATATCACATCCTGTTTGTTCAAGGGCGAGTGTCATAACCTTTTCCTACCCAAGAATTTTTCAGAACTTAACCCGAAAAATGCAATTGGGATCGTTACGAGGAGTATCATGAATCAAAAAACTCACAACAATATACAGAGACTACACATCAATCATATTTTCTGCGATTTGCTCAAAAGATTCACTACTGGTGGTGTAAAATTCTTGCCATAATTTCACATCCCAAATTTCAATGCGATTAGAGATGCCTATAACAATTGTCTCACGCTTAATGCCGGCATAATCTTTCAAGTAAGGTGGAATAATAAACCGGCCCTGCTTGTCGGGAAGAACATCCACTGCTCCGGAGAAGAACAAACGATTAAAACTACGGGCTTCCTGCTTGGTAAAAGAAAGACTTTTAAATTTTTTCTCCTGAACACGCCATTCTTCCTCGCTAAACATAAAAATACATTTATCAAGTCCGCGCGTAATAAAAAATTTCTCTATTCCATTTTCGCGGCATGCATCACGAAAACGCGCAGGCAAAACTAAACGACCCTTACGGTCAAGCTTGGGATTATATTCACCGTAAAACACAAGAAAGTTCGCCTTTCATCTTTGACCGGCTCACATCTTCTATGCAGCCGTGTAGGAAAATATGGTTGTCTATTTTATATTTTCCTATACTGTAAAAAGATATTCTCCTCCACTCTCCTCCACTCTACCCCACTTGTCTTAAATTATATTTAATTTATAGAGGAGTGTCAACTGTAAAATAATCTATTTTGTTGATATACAATAAGTTGTGTAATAAAAAAAACGCCCCACAAGATGTAGGACGTTTTCTGTAAAATAAGCTCGCTTGATACTTTTGATTGCTCGCAACTATTTTATGGCCGTGTAGGAATTTGGTATGGAGTCTTTGAAATTCCTATACTACAAGCAAGGGAACCCTTATAAACATTCCGGGGTTCCCTTGCTTA
>JAGLHE010000138.1 GCA_023143685.1 Candidatus Omnitrophota bacterium | reverse complement strand
TAAAGGATCATACGGCGGATACAACAACACCAGATGATTGAGGCCGTCGCCATCCACTCTGGTATTCCGCATATAATCAGAACCTGCCATATAAGCCTCGATCAGGTTTTCAAGATCGCTTTTAGCATCCGACAAATAATTCGGTGAGGCTAAATCCAGCAAATCGGGATAATCCGAGAGACAAGACTCAAGCGAAGGGTTCTCGCCACACAACAACTCTTGTGTCTTAATCCCGCCGTCGTCGTGGGACGTTAAGAAATTAATCATCATTTTCATCCAATTGAATCCGCCTTCCAAAACCTTGGCCTCCGCGTAATCGAAGTCCACTTCAGCATCACTGTCTGGAAATAAATAGGAATCCGCGAATGTCTCGTCGACAAAGGAAAGGTCATTCAGGGCGTTGTTAAGGTTCGGCAGGGCATTGCGGAAAATCACGTTCATGTCCGACGGGTCGGGATAAGGCAAAACCGGCACGACTTTTATGGCGTCCGCCACCACTGCACCCCCGGCATGGCTCTGCAGGGTTACTGTGTTAACACCCGGACCCACGGGAAAATCATATGCCCCCAGGCAATGCCATTGGTTACTGCCTCCGGCCTGATTTACGGTAATAATGTCCGCGAACCCATCGGCAAATCCGATGGTGTACTCAGCATCTTCCACGCTTCCTCCCACAGAAACCCAACGGGCATACACCGCGTATTCTCCAACCTCGGTAATGTCCAGTGTCCATGTGGCACTGTCGCCGGTTCCACCGTCATGCCTTCGGTAATTGCCCTTGAATCCATCCGAAACCCCGGTGACCGTGACCCATGCCGCGCCGGCCACAGAAAACCCGGAGGCATCGGAATCGTCATGAATCATTCCGTCATATTCCAATTTTATGGCATCAGCCACCACTCGTCCACTGGCAGTATCATCAGAAAGGACAACGGTTTGGGCTATCCCTGTATTAAACGGATACATGCCTAAATACATCCATTGTCCCCAACCGGATCCCCACTGGTTCCGGACAACAACTTCACTCCCATCGGCATGATTAATTGTGTATTCGGCTGCTAAGGTATTTTGCGTCGCGCTTGGTATCCACGCGTAAACTTTATAATATCCTGTCGTTATAATATTCGGCGTCCAGACCGCTTCATTCAAACCGGTGCCCGCCGCGTGATATCGGCATTGGCCGTCATACGGGTTATTGATATCCATTTCGCCCAAATCATCCCAATCCAGCGAATCCGAATATTCCGCGTCATCGTTGTCAATAATGATATTGTCCACATTGGTATGCACATAATTTTCATTACCATTCTCGTCGAGGAAAAGGAAATTACCCGCCGCGTCGCGGATCCTGATGTCATCCAACATGACAGCAAAATCGGGATTGTTCATCACGTCCACAGCGCCGGCAAAGGCCCTCCAGAAATGGGCTTTTTGATGGGCCGGGGTGATTACCAGGGCCTCGTCAAACCTTACGAGAGCTTCCTCTACATCCAGGTTTTCAAAAAGTACCTGTTTTCCCAGTTCTACTTTTTCATCAGCGGTCTGGGCAAAAAGCGGCCCGGATGAAAACGCCATAATCAATACTGCTATGACGAATGTCATTGATCGGATAATTTGTGTTCTTTTCATGGTTTCTCCAGTTTATTATTAGTTGGTAATGGTTGATATTAAGCGGCAGTTACGGGTATACCAATAACCTGCCGCGCTAAAAGATCTGAAACAGCTTTTCCGTGCGCCGCCCGGATTTGCCTTCCTCGACGCTAAAATCTCTGAGCGCCACATCCGTTGTAATTTTATGGGCCCTTACTGAACGGCCATCGTACCTCAAAACGCAATTCCCCTGAGCGAATAAAAGGTTATCTTTACTATCCAACTCAAGCCTGTCGGCGGCTAATATCCTTTTATCCCCGGTAATCACCACCCCTCCTTCAAGGAAGTCAATTTTTTGCAACGCGCTTAGACTCATATTGTTGGTGTTGGTGTTGCGCGGTATTTCGACCAGGGCTTTTTCCGCTCTTACGGTAGAGACTGGCTTGTTGTCCTGATAAAACGTAACCTCTACATCCTTCAAATTGAGTATCTTTAATGCTGAAATCTCAAAAACACCCAATTTTTTATTGGCCATAACCATTCTTTTCCCTTTCAGGGTCAATTTTTTCTGAGTGCCCTGGTTTTGGTAAACCGTATAATCAAAATCCTCAAAGCCCATGGCAGCTCCGGTATGCCGATGAGGTTTGGGGTTCCCGGTTTTTGGAAATCTTTTAAACGCGGTGACAAAAAGAAAACAGACTGCGGCGATTAAAATAATTTTAACAAATGATCGTATTATCATAAAATTTTGGGTGGGGCAAATTATCTGTACAATAAATATATGTTGTTACTATATGAGGATTAAGTTCTCACGTCAACAGGACAAAGCCGGACAGACTCCCCCGCCGGCCTGATAATTTTGTCGCCTCCCCGCAATGACAATAACGGGCGCTATCAGGACCTGTCCCTGCTTTTCTTATCAGACATTGTCATACACAAATTTCGGAATCGGGGAGGTGCGCTCGTTTAAAATTACCCCGATGGTATTCTCCAGTTTCCCGTTCATATTCATTGTGGCACTCTTAACGACCTGCCGCCTTATGGGCGAACATGCCCTCTTGTTTCATGACCAAAACAGGGATGCCGCCCTCTGAACCTCATGGTTTAGAAAATATTACTTACGGCATACAAAGGACACACAGTGATGTTTTCATAACACGCGAAGTTTTCTAAAGATATTCTTATTCCACGATTTAAATTATGACTTTTGAGAAATATCCGCATACTTTGCATTTGTCCTTTTGTGCCGGATTTGACTTCAACAGGCAGGATTTCTTCGTTTTTTTGTATAAGATAATCTACTTCCGCGTTACTTCCTCGTTGTTCTTTATGCCAATAAAAAAGTTGATTTTTTCTGTCAGGCGGCGCGTATTTTAAAATTTCAGTTCCTACAAATATTTCCGCGAGACATCCTTTGTTGATAATATTAAAATTTTCCGCAGCAATGATGTCAGAAATATTTAAACCTGTTAATTTTTGATGTATCCCGGGGTCATTCAGAAGAACTTTAAATTTATTTATTTTGATTTGCGCGCCTAATGGTATCCCTTGAGCCGAAGTATGGTATGCCTTATATGCCAGCCCCGCCTGTATGATCAACTCTAAAGATTCTTTAAGTGAATTATGGCAGGAAAATGATTCTATATTTGAGAATTTGAATTTACTCCCTGCCTGTAAGGCGACAGAATTATAAACTTCGTTTAATCTTTGGACAGGAGCTCGTTTTTTATATTTCGCGAAATCATCTTTTAAAGTTTCAATCAGATCGTTTAATTTTGTCTGGCATATTAAGATATCTTTTGTTTTTGAATATTCATTTACTATTTCAGGCATTCCCCCCAAGATATAAAATATTTTTAGATAATCTATCAATTTTTGATGAAAAATATCATCTAATGGATATTTCCCGCTTGCTTTACTTTTTATCTCGATTAATCCTGCCTCACCGCACGCGTTCAAAAATTCGTCAAAAGACAGCGGATACATAAAAAGAGACCGGATTCTTCCAACTCCATGAGAAGGTATTTCTGATATCGCAAACTCAAGTAGTGACCCTGCGGCTGCCACATGTAAATCAGGCATTTTTTCATAGAAAAATCTTAATGAGCTTAACGCTTCGGGGCAAGCTTGTATTTCATCAAAGAATAATAATGTATCGCCACTGATAACAGGAATGCCATAATAGGCAGATAATTTTTGACAAATAGCTGCAGGATCAAGAGATCCTGAAAAAAATTGTTTTACGGTTCTATCTTCTTCAAAATTAACTTCGAGATAATGTTTGAAAGATTTGCCGAGAGACCTGAGTGAATATGTCTTTCCAACCTGTCTGGCACCTCTAATCAGAAGGCTTTTTCTATTATGTTCCTTTTTCCAGGCTAATAAATTTCTTTCAATGTTTCTTTTCATAGTCTAAGTATACACATTTTTGTTAAAAAATCAAGGGGAAGAACTGCTGTTTACGTTAAAAAATCAAGCCTAACAAACAAATAACCAGCGTCAAATTTCCAAAAATATTTCTATATCAACAGGTTCCGTGTTATGTGTATTTTTTTCATAAAATAACACCAGGAATGGACATATTTTTCCTTATAAACCGATAAACTTCTCGACAGGGTATGCGTACCAGCGATTAAAACGCCCGTGTATTACAACGTCTATATTTTTTATCAGACATTGTCATACACAAATTTCGGAATCGGGGAGGTGCGCTCGTTTAAAATTACCCCGATGGTATTCTCCAGTTTGCCGTTCATATTCATTGTGGCACTCTTAACGACCTGCCGCCTTACCTTGCCCTCATCGACCACCAGCACGGTTCCGTCGACAAGCGTTGAGAGAATCGCGGTATCTTTATGGCCCCTCATATGCGGGGCGTTGATAATGACTAGTTCATATTTTTTTCTTGCCTCTGTCAGCAATTCTTTCATCTTTGGGGATTCCAGCAACATCACAGGATTAAGGCCGGTATTGCCGGAAGCGATTACGGAAAGATGTTTATCCAGTTTTTTCGTTATTTTCTCTAACGAGGCCTTGCCGTCTAAGAAATCGATGAGCCCAGGCTCTTTTTCGATCTTAAACAAGCGGCCCATTGACCGCGTCCTTAGATTTGCATCGATTATCAATGTTTTGTGCCTGAGCATTTCAGAGATATACTTGCCAAGATTCGCGATAACAACTGAATTATTCTCTTCCTTTAATGTTGAGGTCACAAGGATTGATTTAAGGCCCTTGTCTTTTATCAACATATAAAGCTGGTCGCTTACAATCTGATATGACCTGCCGTAATCTGAAAGGCGCTTATCAAATTTGATGAGCGTTCTGTTAAACAGCTTCTTTCTTGTAATAGAACCTATAAACGGAAGCCCGAGGGTTCTTTCAATATCCTGAGGTGATTTTAATGTCTGGTCGGTATATTCAAAAACAAAAGCCAGCATGACGCCTAAGAATATGCTCATAACAAAGGCTAAAGCGAAAGTGAGTACTTTGGATGTACCCGTCGGCTCTAAGGCCACGTACGCCTGTTCAATGATCTTTACGCTGGCCGGGCCGATGGCCTCAACATCACCGATCGGCTCACCGGATAAGGTCTTCTGCAGCCCTTCAATGCTTTCTTCAATGAGGTTTACTGTCGGATGTTTTCGCCCGTACTTAAGCTTCAATTCGGCCAGCTGCTGTTCAAGATCAAACATAACATAAGAGCGGCTGACAACATTGGCAATGACCGCTGCCCCGACCGGGTTGTAGTCTCTTACCTTAATGGTGAACATATTTGTGTCACGGATCGGCTCCACATTAATGTTCATCTTCAAAGATTCAACAGCGTGCCGGAACAAAAAGGCTTCCTTTTGTTCATCCGGAAAATTTTCTAATTTTTTGTTCTGCATTTTTGCGCGATAATCAATGAGTTGCGCCTTTAATGGAGAACTGAATTTTTTTTCGTCGTCGAGCGGGCGCTTGTGCAAAGCCAAAGAACGAACCACGCGGCCTAACACAGGATCGGATTTGACGATTTCGCTCTGTGTCAGGGTTTGCTGGACATTACGCCCACCGTACATCTCTCTGTAGTAAGTCGCCTCCACCTGCTTCTCGGCGGTGATGAGCATCTTGACGCGGGACTCATAAACTTTGGTCTTTAATTTCAGGCCGACAAAAACGGTCGCGCAGACGGTGATGACGGTCAGGATGATCACGGATTTGTGCCTGAATAACACCTTCAGGTAGTCGCGCAGGGTTGTTTCGTTGGCTTGCTCATTATTGTTCATTTTTAACTCCTCGATTAAAATTTAAAACATTCCCTCTGAAACGACTACCATATCTCCTGGCCTAAGAAGAATATCTTTTTCAGAATCGCCGTTCATGACTTTTTTAATATCGATTTTAATATTTTCGTAACCGGGTTCATTTTCTTTCGGCCTTAAGACCTTCACTCTTGAGGAAGACCCGAATTTGGTGAACCCCCCGGCCATCGAAATCGCCCGCAGGACGGTTGCGTTTTCCGCGATCGCGTAGGTGCCGGGCTTTATGACCTCTCCGTAGACAAAGAATTTTCGGCTACGGGATTCCTGCAAAGATACCAGGACAACCGGATGCTTCATATACCCATCTGCCAGGGCGTTTTGTATTATTTTCTGAATCTGCGGGATTGTTAAACCCTTGACCTTGATGCTTCCGATGTAAGGAAACGAAACCCTTCCATCCGGGGCAACATTAACCACACGAAAAAGTTCATCGGGCTGCAAGACGCTGATCTCCAGAATATCATCAACACCGACGGTATATTGGCCAACAATTTCTGTTGCCGTTTCCTGCGCACCTAGCGTAAACGGTGTGACCGCGGCCAGGACTGAAAATATTATTATTGAAATAAAGTGTCTCATATTTATCCTCCTATTTAGCCCCTATTCCAAACAACACCACCGGGACCGTTTTTAATAATATTTTAAAATCAAGCCAAAGTGACCAGTTGTCAATATATTTCAGGTCGAGCTCAGCCCACTGGGAAAAATCTGTTATCTTGTTTCTGCCGTTAACCTGCCACAAACATGTAATGCCGGGGCGCATGCTCAATTTTCGCCTGTGCCAGTCGTCGTACTGTTCGACCTCTCTCAAGAGCGGAGGCCGAGGCCCTACCAGGCTCATTTCTCCACGAAAAACATTCCAAAGCTGGGGCAATTCGTCAATACTGAATTTTCTGAGCCACTTGCCCAACGGCGTAACCCGGGGATCATTTTTTATTTTAAAGGCCGCCCCTTTCATCTCATTATGGGCTTCCAGCTCCTTAATCCTCGATTCGGCATCGGCCACCATGGTTCTGAATTTGTAAAGGTTAAACTTCCGGCCGTTTAAACTTCCCCTTTTCTGGACAAAGAATACGGGGCCTTTAGACGTTACCTTGACAAGCAACGCAACGACAAGAAACAACGGGGCCAGAACAATAAGGGCCATCGTCGTTAAGACAATATCCGCGAAACGTTTTATGAGCATGGGCAATACCCGGACAGGGGTACTCTCAAAGGTCAAAAACGGGATATCGAAAAACTCTGACTGCTTGGCTTTGGCTATTTTTAAGCTGAAATAATCCATTGCAATGTCGACCTTAACCCCAACGGTCTCAAGATAACTCATAGGCTTTTCTATTCGCCCTAGTGAGGCATGAGGCACAACAAACAAAACCTGATCCAACGCATTGTCCCTGTGTATTTGAGGAATATCCTCCCAGGTGCCTAATACTTTGTGGCCGACAATCGTTTGACCGACCATATTTTTATCCTCGTCAACAAATCCGATAATGTGAAGGCCAAACTCTCTGTTCTTATCCATGGATTCAACCAGCCTCCTGGCCCGTTCCTCAGTCCCCACAATCAAAACGTTTCTATAATTAAAACCTTTTTTTCGCAAATATCTGAAGACTTGCACAAGAATAATTTTTTCCAACGCAAGAAAAAACATGGTGAAAATAAACGCGAGAAAAACAAAGATACGGCTAATATGATCAATCCTTAATGCATAACACAGCCCGGCAAATATGAAAAAACTCAAATAAGCGGACTGATATATGATAAAGAGTACCTCTTTGATTCGCTTGAGCCTAAAAGAGGAATATATGCCTGAAAAGCTCAGGGTAACTCCCCATAGCGCGACGAACAAGACAAGGAACCACAACATTTCGTCCATCGGACAAAAGGCATCATCCCTATTGCGCACATAATACGCCAGCAAGAATGCCCCGGCGGCAATGCAGAGGTCCGTAAAAATCATGAGCCTGCGGAATATGGTTGCGTGTTGGCTTAACATATCAAAAACTAATCCTCGTTCCCACTTCAATCAGGTTCCGGTCGTAACTGCGGGTATTGATATTCGAATCAATATCGGAATATATAAACGAAAGGAAAGCCACCGCATCCTTGCTCACATCGTAACTCAACTGCGCGTTTACGCCTGTTTGTTTATCGTTGATACTCAGCGCCTCAAAATTCCCTTCTCCAAAAAATACCGACACAGTCGTTCTCAACCGTTCCAACAATTGCCGGCTTAAGCTTGCAGTCACTCGCCATGAATCAAAAATATCTACCGCATATAAACTCGGCATATTTGTTTTACGATAGGATAAGCTGGCTGAATCTGTTTCGTTAAAGTCATTGGTTACAGCAACAATAACATTCGGTTCAGACGTATTGCTTTCGTCAAACGCATCTACGAAAGAAACCCCGGCGCGGGCATCCGCATAAAGCTGTTTTGTCAAAAAATGCCTGAAACCCGTTGACACTGTGTGAACGGTTGCTGTGCCGCTGTCATCAATATGGTGTGTTATAAAATCATATCCGAACAAATAGTTAGTCGCTGAACTTCGGATATAATTGACATCGAAACCGACACTGTGCGATAACGAATCCCTCACATCCGACCTGGAAGCGCGGTAGCTTTCATTTCCGTAACGCCCTTGAAGCGAAACATGCTTGCTCACATCTCTTATATATTCCGCATTAAATATGTTCCTGTTATAGCTATACCGCCCGGAGGTCTTGCCGAAAGCATCTTCAAAGCTTGTTGGCTCTTCAGAATGTGTAAACGCGTTTGTCACATGAATGCGGTCATATTTGGAAAATTCTTTCCTGAAATTCATCCCTAGCGCTTGGGATATATTATTAAACTCTGACTCTTGAGCATAGATTTGTTGTTTAATGTCTCCTGTTATCTCAAAAGACCGGGTTTTTCCTTCATACCCGACATCTAATCCCGCCGACAGGGTTGTCACAAAATCTTCTTTCTCTTTCTCGTTGGAAAAGGTAACATTATCGTCAAAAGCCTGCTTTAACGTTGCACGGGGTTTTATGTCCATATCTTCAAAAAAGAAAGCGTCACTGTTGTCAGATGCCAGCAAACAGATCCCGAGGAAAACAGTATACAGGATAAAACACCTTATTCTTTTTAATCGCCGCATTTATTGCCCCTTACAATTTTCAGAGAAAATTTTTACAACTTCCGGATCAAATTGTTTTCCCGCCTCTTTTTCTATCGTGTCCAGGGCTGCCTTCCGGGACAGCGGCTTCCGGTATGAATCCTCGGCTGTCATAGAATCAAAGGCCTCCGCTAAAGCGATAATCCTTGCCTCCCGGCAAATGTCTTTTTTAGCCAATCCGTCGGGATAACCTTTGCCGTCATATCGCTCATGATGCTGTCTTATTATAGGAGATAATTCCTTCAGCCGGTTGATGGCATTAAGGATCTCTTCTCCAATCAAGGGATGCGTTTTAACCACGAAATAATCCATTTTGCTAAGCTGGTCTGATTTATGTAATATTGTTTCACTTATTCCAAGAAAACCGATGTCGTGAAGAAGGGCGGCCATCCGCAAATGATTCATTTGTTCGGAAGAAAAGTTCATTTTTTTTGCAATCTTTAAACTTATTTCGGCGACAGAGGAATCATGCGCTTTACAAAATTTCCGCCTGTTTTTTAAATTTTCCAGAAGCTCATCAACAATATCATTGACATTCTTTTTGGTTAACTCGTCGGATAAGTCGCACACAATGCTCTCATTCGTCATCGAAAGCAAATCTTTTTTGAGAATCCGATGGTGCCCGCCGGGAGTTTTAAGGGTTTTTATTTTCCCCTGATAAATAAACTTCTTAAAAGTGGCAAGGCTTATATTAAGGATCTTTGCAGCCTGGTTCGGAGTAAGAAAGATATCCTCATTCTCATTTGGTAAATTGTATTCAGTCACATGACTCCTTCAAGATGGAATAATTTTAAACCGTATAAATTCGTATAAATCCGACCAATATCAATAAAGGCAGATTATACCCAAATATACACGTCATTGTCAAGAAAAATCATTTGGGGAATTACTTGTGAGATTCTGCGAAAACTTTCTAAACCATTCAATATAAAAGTGACGGACACTTTTTACACTGACAATAAAAGTGACGGACACTTTTTACACTGCAATGTACTCTGGGGGGGGATAATTTTTATTCTTTGCTTAAGTCCTATGCTACTTATATACCTTTATATACCTTTTCTTGTCAAATTCTTCAGGAAAATGTGTCCGACCCCTTTATTCTTTTATTTCAATGAAATTGACAAATTAGAAGCAAATCCATATGAAATTGGCTCATTTAAACTTGTTTCTATATATCCTTTTTCGTCATGAGAAATATCTGCAATTTTCTTACAATTCACATTTTTAAAATAATCAACAACAAAATCAATAATTTTAATTTCATCCTTGGTGAATAAAGCTAATTTGGGATCATCCACAATCGAATAACGAGTACCACTCTGGGATTCATTAAAAATGATCTCTTCTTCTAGAATTAAATTGTCATTTTGTGCGATTTGATAAAAAAGATTATATTGTTCTGGCACAGGACCATATTTCATAGGAACATACTTGCACCCTGTAATAGATTTTGAATATTCTTTAAAAAACAAGAAATCAGAATACCAAAGCAATTTATTTAATTTTGTAGGAAATTCCCCTTCAGATTTTTTTAAAATATAGCCCACCATTGCCAAAAATTTCTCTAAAGAAAACCTTACAAACCCTGTAAATTCGTCAACGTCTCTTTCAAATAATCCTTCAATAAAACTTGTCAATTTATTGATAGGCTCCCCATTTAAATAACCATTTATCCGTTGCTGTAACTTATCTTGCTCATTTTGTGTTAACAAACTTCTATTCTGCTCAAATAACGTCTTCATATTACGTGGATCCTTAATAAATACTAACACTTCATTATGAGCTGCATCTTGAAGTGAACCTTTTTCGTATCTATTAATGGTTATTTCACCCCAATCTAATAATCTAGCCAACGCCCTCTGGCTCAAACCATAACCTTCTCGAATTTGCATAATTTCCTGGGGATTTAATAGATGATGCTTTTCTCGATAAACATCATACACCTTTTGCAAATTAGAAGAATCCGCATGAACATCAAAAACTTTTTCGTCACACTCTTCACAAAAACACACATTAGCTAAAACAGAAATTCCTTCACCTTTCACTTGATATGTTTCTTCAACTTCTTTCATCAATACCTTACATAGATCATCGCACGCTGGACAATATTTCTTCATATCACATCCTCCTTATCTTCCTTGAAAGGATACTTTAATTTATATTCTGCTTTATGGAAAGAAAGGCATTTAGCATAATTATGTTTAAAACTATCGCTTAACTTAATATAAAGTTCCATTTCATTATATAAAAACCCAAACACATATAACCCCTGATCAGCATATTTTTCATCAGCCAGAGGACCTTCAACATAATTTAAATAAGTTAACTGAAAAATAACATCCTGAAGCGCTTGAGCAACAGTCATATTAAGATCCAATAAAATTTGCATATTTTTATCCCTTGTCACAAAAACAAAACAAGAAATATTCTCTGCAAAATATTTAAATTTATAAAGAAAATCGTTTATTTCACTTTTCTTTTCTTCCATTATCCCCTCTTCAATGTTATCATATGATAACGGCATAAGCAATGCACCGCAAGACTTTTTTTGCATATCTACAAATAGCCAAAATAACGTAAATCACTACACGACAACAGTTTAAGAATATTACAAAAGAAGGCTTCATAAAAACCAAAATAAGCGATAGACACAGGACATGTTCGAGGTATTATCAAATGTTATGGATTGAGATTCTTGAGCATCCTTCCAAATCCTTTAAAATGTGTCCGTCACCTTTATTACTTTTGGGCGTTCTCATTAATGTATTTTAAATAAACCACCCTATCCTGGTCTTCATAAAATACAGTTTGGCGATAATTGCTGCGCTGGGTAACATGATGCAGTTCCCCCGGGAGGACAACACGAGCTTGTCTTGGCATAATATGCTCCATTCTTTATTAGGGGAATTAATCTTTCAGGGGGGGGATAATTTTTATTCTTTGTTTAAGTCCTATTCTACTTATATATCTTTTCTTGTCAAATTCTTCAGGAAAATGTGTCCGTCACCTTTATTTCTTATTTTATCAAAAGCCATTTCCAGGCCGGAATAATATTGACTGTTTTTGAACCAAACTTTTCTTCCCCCTCTTCGTCTCGTGTAATGACCAGCAATTTTTTACATTTTAATTTATCAGATGCTTTTAAAAGAGCCTTAACCTCTCTCTTTTTTGTGTCTTCCTTGTTTATAGAATAACAAACCTGAATTAACTGCTTTATCTTTGCCCCTTCTTTTATTAAAAAGTCCACTTCATAATCAGGTTGCGCGTAAAAATAGATCTCCTGATGCCTTCTCTTTAATTCCAAAAATACAAGATTTTCCATTAATCTTCCGTACTCAAAAACTCCTCTGGGAACAAGCGCGTTGATCAACCCTGTATCTATGGCATACATTTTTCTTGGATGCTTGATCTGTTCTTTCAATTTGAACGAAAAAGGAGCAATTTGAAACAACAAATAAGTTTCCTGGAGATAGTTAAGATAATTTTTAACGGTATGAACGCTTTTTATTTCAAAAGTATTTTTAATTTTATGATAAGTCATGCGTGACCCAAAATTTGATAAGGCATATAACGCGATTTCTTTTAAGTCGGCAACACCTCTGATATTGTGCCGTAGGACAATATCTCGCGTTATGATCTTATCAAAAAGTTCTCTCAGGTAATGGCCCTTGGCCTCAAGGGTAAAAATTTCAGGGAATCCTCCAAGCTGCAAATACTCTTCAAAAAGGTTATTGATAAGAGCTCTTTTCTCTGTGATATAAATATCATTCTTTTTTATCACAACATCGTTGTAGGTCACGAACTCTTTAAAAGAAAATGGATAAAGGTCAATACTAAAATGTCTTCCTGTCAGATGGGTTGCCAATTCTTGACTTAAAAGCTTTGCGTTACTTCCTGTTACAGTAATATTGTAACCCATTCTTTTTAGACGGTTCACAAACAATTCCCAACCTTCAACGTTTTGGATTTCATCCAACAGCAGATTCTTGCATCCGGGATGAATTTCATGGAGGACTTCTAGAAGTGTATTTAAATTTTCTTTTTTGATACTGATGAGTCTTTCATCATCAAAGTTAACATAGCTATAGCTTTCCTTCATTGATTGATGGGCCAATATTGATTTTCCGCATCTTCGGACACCCATAATAACCTTGATTAAATCAGAATTCAGGATTTCGTTCGTTGCAGGATGCACATCTCTTTTAATAATTTTTTTTCCTAATATTTCAGGAATCTCCTCTTTTTGATCCAGGATAATCTGCTTGAGTAAATGTTTTTCCAAAATTTCCTCCCATTTTTCAGCTATTTCCGTTTCAGGCCGTTTTTCAGTGGCCCTTCACGGATACTTTCGGTATGTGTTCTGATTTCAGTATATTTCGCATATTAAACGACTTTCACTCTACAGTAAATATATCATCATACTGCACAAAAATCAACTATTATGTGCATCATAATATACAAAAAACAGAGACAGGGAAAACAGGAGACAGACACCTGAAATGTTGTCAAATTCTTCAGGAAAATGTGTCCGTCACCTTTATTCTCAAATTGATTTACACACTTTAATTGGAAGAATCTTATATTCTGACTATATACGATTATATAAGTATACGGTTATTGCCGATAAAATACGGGCACATATTCTTACTTTATATGTCCCCCCAGGCAACTCTGGGTGCAGGATAACAGCTGATGATTAGGTTGCTGATTAAGTTGATGATTATTTGCAATGCCTTGAGGCTAGACTATTTCAACATGTAGTAAAGTGAGCGGCCTGCCCCTACCGGCTTAATAACTTTTATCTCAGCCAGCTTTGCCAATTCCTTATGCACCGCCTGAGCTGAAATCTTAAAAAGAGCCTGCAAATCCCTGTTGGTCGCTTTACCATGGGCGTTTATATATTCAACTATTTTCATTTGCTTATCCGTAAGCGAAATCTGTGTCTTTGAGATGCCCTTCTTTTGTGAACCTAATTTTAAGATTGCTTCTTTAATTTCATTAACCGAATAAACAACACCTGTCGTGAAATACTCCAGCCATTGGGTGATGTCGTTATCATTTGCCTGAGCAGTCTTTAATGCCGCATAATACGCCTGCCTATCTCGGTCGTAGAAATCATCTAGAGCAAAAAGCCTGCGGTGGTCAAACCCGCTCAGATAAAGTATAAGCGTCGCAAAAAGCCGAGCTGTTCTCCCGTTGCCGTCAATAAAAGGGTGGATTCTGGAAGAATAATAGGAGAATAATAGTGTCGTTTCTCATAAAGAGATGTGTTGAAATGTTTTATGATAAAAATCAAGCTCTTTACAATACTCGTAATAAAAAATAACTCGTGTTCCTCCTGAAAGGAGTAAGCCCTCTTTCGACGACGAATTGCTTTCTTAGAACTTCCTGTCAATGTTTCGCCACGGGAATTAT
>JAGLHE010000137.1 GCA_023143685.1 Candidatus Omnitrophota bacterium | reverse complement strand
AATGAAAAAGGGGCAAGCTTTTCTCTATTCAAAAGCTTGCCCCTCTTTTTCAACCTGCCTAATTACGCACACCTTATTTTCTTGTATTCTTTTCAATCTGCATTTGGCACAAAGCTGTTTGAGCCTGAAGTTTCAACTCAAACACGCGCTGTTTTCCTGCTCCATATCCCAAAAAGATTCCAATCAAAACCCCCACACAAGGAATCAGCATATCAAATGTTCCGACAAACACGCTGTCGACAAAAACTCCCCCCAGAAAACCTGAAAAAATACCTACAAAAAACCGGTAGATAACAATAGATTTTATCTGCGCATACAGACCAGTAGCATGCTCCTGGATAATTTTTGAATCATACTCCACCATACATCCCCCCTTTCAAAACTTGATTTATAAATGTCACCCTTTAAAATTACACTTCTTTTTTTATGCCCATTTTCCTTAAAACTTCTTCCAAAGCCTCCGGAGTCACCGGCTTACAAAGATAATCTTCACACCCTGTTTCATAGGATTCTTTCACATCCCGCATCTCTTTTTTAACCGTAATCATCAAAATCTTGACTCCTTGACTATAAGGTATTCCTTGTTTTTTTTCGAAGTCACGAATTTTTTCATTCACTTCTATTCCGGTCATACCCGGCATAGAGATATCCATGGTCACTAAGTCATATTGTACTCCCTCCTTATGAGCATAACGAACCATCTCTAAAGCCATTTCCCCTGTAGGGATAGCATCACAATCCCCATACGGGGTTAACAAATTTTTCAGTTTCACACGACTGACAAAATCATCATCAACAGCTAAAATTCTTTTCATCCGAAAACTCCCTTCTTTTGATATCTCTTCTAATCTTTTAACATCAATATATCTATTTTACAAAAATTAAAAAAATTTTACCACAGGAATCTCATCTTTTATTCTCTTTTTTTTATTATGTAGCAACATCTTGAAGTTTTCCTGGAAAAAGGTAAAATAAAAATCATAAACCTTCAAATAAAATCAGAAAACATCTAAACGAATACCTGAAAAACAAAGAATAAGGAACAACTTCATGTCTTTTACTCAACACCTACAACAAAATTTCAAACGCGCTCTTCCCTTTATCGCTATCTGGCTTATTGCAAGCTTTATCGGATGTTTTTTTCGCCTCTACCCATTGCGCCATCATGTTTCTAATGACTCAACTGAAAAAGCAACGTTACTGGTCCTTTCAAATTTACGGAAAAAAATTCGATTATCTATCGAAAAAATAAATCCTCACCTGTCACAAATCGAAAAAAATCGTTTAGCCAAAGAACAATTCGATAAACTTCTCCATGCCCAAAGCAATGATGCCCGACAAACTATTAACCGTGTTGCAAAAGAACTTGATATCAAAAATACAAAGGCCTCTCCGTTTCCTTACCTTTTGGCCTCAGACTCTTATTACTACCTAGGGCTAACCGAAAATATTCTCAACACAGGGCGTACAAGTGATACTTTTAAAGGGAGCAAGTATCTCAATAAATTAATGACAGCCCCCGATGGATACTGGGAACCTTTCAATCTTCATCCATACATTGGATTTACCGTCCACAAAATCATTTCTGTTTTTCGTCCTCAGGCCCCTTTGATATTCACAGTCGGGTTTACACCCCTTTTAATCGCCATCTTAAGCTTGATCCCTTTTCTTGTAATCTGTAAAGACTTACGCTGCTCATTCTGGGCATCACTCACAGGCTCGATCTACTTTATCTTAGCGCCCATATTTCTTAAACGGAGCATGTTTGGCTGGTACGACAACGACCCGTACAACACCCTTTTCCCTTTAACAATTCTCGCGATTGTTTTTCATGGCTTAATCAAAAGACGCAATCTCTCTAAAACAATTCTATGGGCTGTTCTGACATGCCTTAGCATCTGTTGTTACGCGCTTTTTTGGCAAGGCTGGGTTTTCCTTGAAAGCATCATTATCGCGTCCGGGGTTATCATCATTATTCACAACCATTTCATCGCTAAACACAAAGAAGAGACAAAAAGTCTTTTGACATTCTTCGGAATTATCCTTGGAGGAACGTTCTTGGGGATTGGGATCATTTTTGGTATAACCGAGTTCTTCACTCTGTTTCAAGAAGGATGGACAGCACTTAAAAATTTTCTCACACCCCAACTCTCTCTCTGGCCGGATCTTTACATTGGCGTTGGAGAATTACGAAAGGCTTCTTTATCGTTTATCATCGGACAAACCGGAGGGGCTACTTTCTTTTATATTGCCCTCTTGGGCCTTTTTGTTCCTTTCATCAAGGCTTTTCGCCACCCCAAAGATGAAACATTCTTTGACAAAATCATTGTTGCTATTTTTCTTGCAGCTACTATTATCATCACCCTCGGGGCAGAACGGTTTGCCCTTCTTTGCCTTATCCCGTTAAGCATCTTGTTCACCCTCGGCGTACAGGTTATCCTTAATTTCTTTCAGGATCTTATCCAAAACAAATTCCCTGCACGTCAAAAACCGCGGCTACGCGTTCAAATTATGTGCACCGTTATTTCTCTAGGCCTTATCATCTTTCCTTTTCGCACAACAGTAAAAAACAGTGCGTCTCTGCTTAATAAAATTTTCAACGATACCTGGGCAAATGTTTTATCTCAGATCAAAGAAGAAACTCCTTCTGATAGCATTATCAACAGCTGGTGGCCGCCAGGTCACTTCATCACAAGCATGGCAAAGCGGAAAGTCACTTTTGACGGAGCAACAATCAACAAGCCACAGGCTTATTGGATGGCCAATGTCCTTTTAAGCCAAAATGAAAAAGATGCCCTGGGAATTCTGCGCATGCTCAATAATAGTGCTAACCGGGCTGCTGATTATCTTACCGGGGCAGGATTTGATTTATCACAAGCGGTTGATATCCTCAAGAGGATTATGCCATTAAATGCGAGTCAAGCCCGAGCTACGCTTACGCCTTTAATGGAGACAGAAAAAGCACAAAACCTTTTGACGCTAACACATAAAACACCGCCCCCGTCATATTTAATGCTTTACAATGAACTTGTTGAAAAAAACATTCAACTCAGTTTTGTCGGAAAATGGGACTTTAAAAAAATTGAGGAAATCAATCAAAACCCTTCTCTTCGAAAACTCGTTCCACCGTCGGGTTCTAAAAGTTATGTTTCATTCTTATGGGAAATCTCCGGGGGGCATCCGAAGTATAGCGAGACATTAAATCTTATTGGCCAAACAAAAGAAACTGTAATTTTCCAACATAACGTCAAAATCAATTTCCTTACAAAAGCTTGCACCGTCGACTCGTCTAAATTTGGACAAGGTGTTCCCTTAAGCTTATTTTATCAAGAGGGGGACGAATTTATTGAAAAACGTTATCCCAAAGCATCTCTCCCTTATTCTGTAGTTCTTTTCAGAAGACAGGAAACTTATCAATGCGTACTGATGGACAGAGATATTGCTAAATCATTGGTTGTCCGGTTATTCTTCTTTAACGGTGTCGGACTTAAACACCTAAAACCTTTTATTCTTGAATCTGACCTTACGAAAAGAACAAAAATCCTGGTCTATGAAATTGATTGGGAAAGTTTTTTAAACGAAATCGGTGAGATTTAATAACTAAGGTTGTGTAACAACCTCTCCGGTTCCAGACGCTGTACCCGTGACTTCAGCGGTTCCTGAAACATTGCTTGTAACCGTTCCTGTTGCAGACGCAGTTGAGGGCTGCATCTTTCGAATCTTCTTTATTCTATCAACAGCCGACTGATTTGATCTCTGATAATCCTGAGAAGCACCATCACTTAAAGATGCAGGATGCTCAACGATCTTAGATGGTGGTGGCATGATATTCGTCATTTTACCCCGCAACCTTACACGAACATCACCAATCTGATCTAAACTTGGGACAGGCTCGGGAGAAGATTCAGGAGTGACTCCAACCAAAATGCTTGCCTGTTTCTTTGGCAAAATAAATGGATCTGGAGGAGGTGCCGCCGGCCGGGCACTTGCGCGCACAGCCAATTCTAAACGAACTGCTAATTCATTCTCGCCCTGCCCTTTTAATGTAGTGATCATATCAAGGGCTTTACCTCGATCACCTTTTTGAACATAAGCTAAGCCCAGCCCAAAATACATCATAGGGGTTTGGACACGCTTCAAAATTTCCTCAAAATAATAAACAGATTCCTTCGGCTTGGCCTTTGCCGTCAAGTAAATCCAGGCTAACGATAACTGTGCCGGCCCATCATAAGGATTAACTTCCAATGTCTTTAAACAAGCCCTTTCGGCATGATCATATTGGCCTGCTTGATGATACAATCGACATAAATTTTCATAAGGCTCATAATACGCAGGGTCAATATCAATTGCAACATTAAAAAACCAAACAATATCAGACATATTTGCATTATTATCCCGCGAAGCTATCCCCAAAGCATTATAAATCGGCGCTGAGTTTGGATTAAGGTTTACCGCATCTTCATAATATTTAATGGCCCGTGAATAATTGCCGTTTTGATAAGCCTGATTGCCCTTCTCAAAATAATCTTCCCATGTCTGAGCAAAAGACACCCCTGCAAAAATAAAACTTACCACAACACCACTGAGTAAAAAAAGGCCTGTCTTGCGCATTTAAAAATTCCTTCTCGCGATACTTATTAACCCGAAAAACGCATTTAGAATTGTAACGAAAAAACAAAAATTGTCGCAAGTGCAAGGCATTGTGCGGATTATTTTAAGAGGCGTTGTATTTCCGGGTTAATACTGTTTAAGCAATCTTTCCCACAGGTTGGTATATTGATCTTGGTGTTTCGTCTGCGCCATATCACGTAAAAAGACCCTTGATGAAGAGGATCGTGGAGAGGAGAACACTTTGCTTACAAATTTATCAAAAAATGTTCTCATCACTGACCCTCGAAAAAGATCTTCGTCCTGAGCTGCCCCTAAACCTCCGGGCGAGCTTTTCTGTCGAGCAAGTTGTGCAACTTGATTCGCACTACGTCGAGAAGGACTCCCAAGAGCCTTTCCGGAACGCTGCGCATATCCCGGCCGATGCGCTTTATCTTGAACATTTTCTTCCTGAGAATTCATGGCCGGACCATCTTGCTCCTTCGCAAGATCCTGGGAGTCTCGTCCAGTCCCTTTTCCATGGATCCTTGCCTCTTGAACATCACCATCCTCAATTTTTTCATCAACAACGTCGCCCTTCACCTGATCACCGGCCTCTGTCTCACTCCCCTCCAACTCCCCTCTCTTCTCATCAAGAATCATTTCTCCACCGTCCAAATCTGTTGCACCGCCCTGAACACCCGGCTGCTCTATTGACTCTGCAGGCGCGGGCGAACCATCACCCTGCGTAGCAACATCCTCACCAGCTAACGATTCTTCTTTGACAGCATCCGAATCCATAACCAACTTCGTGATTTTCATGGACGCGTTAACATTTTCAGCACTTGCCTTATTTTCTGTCATATTAAATTTTACGACCTTCAACAAATTCTTGGTTGTATTAATACGGTAAATAAAATTAACCATATCTTGCAACCGTCCATCACTTTCCAAATTCGCAAAGTATCTGACATACCCTCTCTTAACTTCGGACTCCGACGTGTTTAATTTACTCAAATGGATATTAGACCTGGAAGCCAGAGTCTCGATTGTCTTTAAAAAACTCGCCGTAATTTCCTCCTCAATCTGAGAATCTTCTGCTGCATAAATACTCAACGTTTTCTGTTCGGCAAAAATCTTATCCTTATAGGCAAAGAACCTCATGTCCTGTCTAATGCTACGCTTGGTTGCCTTAATTTCCTCATCAAGGGAAACCAATTTTTGGCCAACCGGACGCACAAATAAAAAATCAAAAAGGGCGAGCACGCCAAGAACTAAGACTACATAAAAAATCTTTTTTTCCTGCGCTGAAAGTTTTTCATAAAATTCAGTTATCACACTTCTTCTCCTCTATTAAATAACCCTCTGACGGTATATATTATAAATATCCTTCCGCTTAGGCCTCTTCATCTTTTGCAGTTTCCAAACGAAACTCTATTTCAAATGCTGCCACATCTTTTCCCCGGTCCTTTTTTGCTGTAGTTGACTTTGTTTTAACATCTTTAAAGAGATCTGCTCCCTCTAAATCACTAACAAAGTTAAAGACACGAGACATTGATTCAGATATCCCCTGAATATTAACAACCCCATCCTCGCTCAACGAAATACTCTGCAAATAAATTTCATCAGGGATCAACCAATAAAGCGTCTCTACCACCTCCAAACTCACCATACGGTCCTTAAGATAATCTTTAATAATCCGTGTTTTCTGAGCCACTCGAGACAAGGCCATTGCTTTCTCTTTCTTTTCAGCATAACTCGCTTCATATTTTGCAAAAACTAAACTCTTAAAATAAATCTTGCTGAAAAATATCCCACACACCAAAAGAAGCAAAAGGATCCCAAAAACCCCGACCGTAACCGCCTGCTTTCCTTTTTCCTCAATTGCCCGCTGCATTTTGATCTCATCCGGCGTTAAATCAACAACGGCCTGCTTCGGATCAACCGCAGCTGCCACCAGGCTTAAAAATGAATCATCATATTCTGTTGTGATTTTAGAAACAAGTGGCTGAGCTACTTCGAGATGATCCAGATACGAGACAACTTTAACATTCGCCTTTAACTTTTCCTGCAAAACAGATTGCAATTCTTTTACTTTCTCATCAGCACTCGTTAACACATATACTTCCGGAACTTTATTGATATCTTCATTCTGATAAGATTCAATCGAACTCAACAATTCGGCAACAAGTTTCTGCTGTGTTTCGGCCTTGTCCTTAATTAAATGCGTCAGGCCCAGAGGAATATTTCGACAAGCAACAATTTGCTTATTAGCTTCAATCACAAAATCCGTTGTCTGATTGGCAATATCAATAATACCGACAGGGACGTCGCCTTCTTGCGTGTCCAAGGCCTTTGAATAAAATCTCGCAATTCCCTCCGCCGCAAACAAAACTTTCTCTACACGAAGACCTGCCATACCGAGGATATCAAGATGGCGATTCACAACATTCCGATTTACAATGACTAAAAGTACTTTTGTATAATTTCTCTGAAAAACACCGATACTGATATACCCGACAAGGATTTCTTCCCGTGAATACGGAGCATGGCGGCCTGCCTGCAAATCTACGATTGACCTGATTTCCGCAGGATCTTGCGACGGAATCTCAATATTTTTTGTTGTCACGTACTTTGATGGGACGATACAGACAGCATTGGCTTTTTTCACGCCTATATTAGCCAAAGCCGCTCCAACAACACCGGGAAGCTCTGCATCCGGAATTTCACGGACATCTTTCTTTAAAATATTCGTTATCTTTTGTTTCGAAGGCGAGTTGTGCATCCGGACAATCTTTAAATCATCGTCACTTAAACTGACACCAATATATTCTTCTATTTTATTAAACATAAAAAATCCTTCACTTATAGATCATTTGAGTTATTAGCACATCCTTCCTTCAGGATTCATGCCAATATATTATTTTATCATCTTCTGCGTTAAAAACACATTCAATCACGACTTTTTCGCCTTTGCTCTCAAGTTGCCCCTGGCTGCGTAACCGGAACAAAGACAAGCCGGTTTTTAATTTATTTTGTTTTATCAAAGCATCAATTTCCTGCATCTCACTATCTTCCAACTTAACAAGACGGTCAAGATTCAACCCAATGTTATGGGCGACATGAAAAACAAAATCATCTTCCGTGAATTCTATTTCATCTTCCCCTCGTCGAGCAAAAAGGATTGCTCCCACCAATGTCTCGCTCAACCCCAGCGCTGATAAAACTTGACGCGGGGCTGTGTTAATATTGACTTTCCCATCCCCATAAATGGTTGTAAAATTAATAAGACGCTTATAGATGTCCCGGGTTACACCCTCAACAAGTAAAAGTTCATCCAACACTTCAAAGTCGGATTTCTTGGGGACATAAGGAAATTCTAAATTTTCATAATATTCATCACTAAAAAAACCTGTTATTTCACTTTCGCCATATCTGCGCCAATCAATAATCATGTTCGCTAAATGCCCCGCATCTTCATCATTTTCCCCCAAGACATCTTTGATCAACCTCTTTAAAACTGAACGGCCCTCATGATTAACATTGATCTTGCCTCCCTCATCCACAACACCAAATCTTTCACGTGGCTGATCTGCTCCTTCATCATAATCTATATACGTCACATCAAAAAAACCACGACCGACTTTCTTTTTACGAAAACCTGGCCTGTTATTAAACCACAATTTCTTGCTTTGTGCGGAATCCCGAAGAGCCTTAACCTTGTAGGTTGTATTAATTATGGCCCGGGCTTTATGAATTCCTGCTGTCGCGATCAAACTTATTTTTGCACGCTTATCTAACCGTGATAACACCTGAATATTCTGCCGCACGCTAATACCAATACTTAATGCGAAAACACTCAAAAAAGACAAAACCCAAAGCACAAGAATTAAAACAGTCCCTTTTTTCCCAAAACCCCTATATCCCTGAATTCTCTTCATGCTTGAATTATTATTTGCCTTTTTTAAAAACATCTGCCAGACACTACGCCCCAACCGGAATATTAATAATCCTCGTTACTTCTCTTTTTTTACCTGTCTTCTCTTTAAATTCCACCTTAACGGCCACAGCTGCCGGCAAAACATCTTCTGCCCGACGCTTGATATCAGCTTTCCCTTCCTCATCAATATAATAATAGAAAAACCGAACACTATCGACAGAATCAACAAGTGTACGCTCTTGAGGCCGCTCTTCATCTACCGCTTGGCTATAATTCCCCTGACGTCTTAAAATACGAGAATTCAATTTATCGAAAAAATATTCAACCTGCCCAATCTGACGAATATAATCAATCTGTCCACCTGAAACATTTTTGTCCATCTGTGTACGGACAATGGTTGGAAACACAATTTGATCGTCTTTCCCTTCAAACGCAATCAGAGAATATTGAAAGGCATTATGCAAATCAACATTTAACTTGCTCATAAAAATAGCAATATCTTCATCTACAGAAAAATCCCGTGTCCTCTCCCAAATACGCAACCCATTGCTAAGGGCTTTATATCCGGCAAGCCCAACAACCGACATCAAGCCCACCACCAATGCCATTTCAATGAACGTAAATCCTTTTTTCGTCAAAAAATACCTGTGCACATCCAACCCCTTATTTATCCTCGATACAAATACGCGACTCGCGATAATTTTCGCGTCTTCCCCCTGTCTTCCCAAGAAAGGAACAAAACCATTTCTAAAACATCCTCTAACCCATCAACACCCTCAAAAGCCATATCAAACTGAAAGGTCACAGTCCGACGATTAAGGACCACCTCGAACTTTTCACCGCGTTGTTGGACCGGCAATTCTCCTTTATCCTGATATTCTCGCTGAATAAGAGATATTTTGTGGTCCAGGAGATTCATTGCATATAGACGATTTGTCAAATATCCCTGATAATCCACAGACAACAGAAAGGCCTTATAAATCATAACCAGGCCTGTCGTAAGAATCGCGATAGCGACCATCACTTCAAAAAATGTAAATCCTTTTGTATTAACCTTTATCATCAACTCGTTTTATGGCCTCACCATTATTTCCAATTAACTATATCGTCCTCTTCACTCTCTTCATTCAATCCCGATGAATAAAGATCATAATCAGACCGGTGGTCGCCGGGAGACTGATAGATATAAGGGCTCCCCCAGGGATCTTGAGGATATTTTTCAATATAGGGCCCATTCCAATTTTCAGGCACAGGCGACGATGATGGTTCTTCCAACAACGCTTCTAATCCTTGCTCTGTTGTCGGAAAATGCCCATTATCTAATTCATACAATTTCAATGCCGTTGCCAAATGGGCTTCAATATCTGTCTGTGCTATCGATTGTTTTGACTGTTCAGATCTTCCTGACAGCCTGGGTATCACCATCGTGGCTAAAGACGCAATAATCACCACAACCATCATAATCTCAATCAACGTAAACCCTTGTTTGTTACAAATTCCCAGACAAGCTCTTCGTCCTGATTCGTTTCTAAACGAAAATATTTTTTTCATAAAACCTCCGTAGAATAAATTAATGCCATACTCAATAAGCACATATAATTGCTCAAAAACTTCTCCCGCCCATAAACTGGATCCATTTCTTTTCCAGTTCAGGCACACTCAGGATACGATTTGAGTATGCACTTCTCAACGCCTCTTCCAGCGTTTTCCCGTCACGCAAAGAGCGGCAAAAACGCCCAAAAACACTGCTCCCATATGTATTAATAAGAAACCTTACTACCATCAAGCTTTGCGCGTAAAAAGCCTTGATCTTAACCGGCTCTTTTTCTGTTCGGATATCCCAGCGGACAAACATTTCAAACGGAATATGTTGTCCCTTATGGACTAACACCCGCATCATATCTTCAGCTATCTCATACTTATAGGTTTCCTGCAACTGAGCCACACCCTCATCAAGCCATACAGGAATCGGACGGTCAGGCGTGCGGCCATACTGCGATTTTTGCGGCGGCGAAATAAAATCGCGCATAATCAAATGACTAATTTCATGCGGCAGCAATCCGTCATAAAAATTTTCTTCCTGCTTATACGTCATAATCGTATACGACTCAAAGAGCTGCGCGTCGCGATCAACATACCCGGCAATCCATACAGGCTGCCCTGTTCCATGAATAAATGATTCCTGATCATGAAACATGAAAATTCTAACCCTCTCATCCCATGTCCAAAAATTTAAATAACGGGTGTACCCTATCTGATCACCAATCTTACGGTAATACTCCTCAGCCTTTCTCAATACCTGACGTGCCGCCTCCAAATCTTCCGACGGTCCATAGTAAACAACAAAATGATGTCCCTTAATTTCTTGCCACTCACTCTCCTGGGCTTGTGCCGGAGAATTTAACATCATCAATACCATCAAACTGCTGACAAACCCCCAAAACCCCCATTCTCTACACATAATTTATCACCGCGCAAATACATCCATTTGAAAAATGGGTAACAACATCGCAATAATGACAAATCCAATAATAGATCCCACAAGAAGAATCATTATCGGCTCTAACAATGTTGTCATAAACTTTATACTTTCATTCGTATCTTGCTCATAGCTATCCGAGATATCACCTAATGTTTCACTTAACGAACCTGACTCCTCTCCAACCGCAATGAGATCCCCAACCAGGACAGGGATCAATTGCGTTTTCTTTAAACTTTTTCCAAAAGAATATCCTGCCACCAAATCCTCTTGGCATTTCGCCAGCTCTTGCCGAATAAGTTCATTACCAACAATCGGGATCGACAACTGTATCGCCCGCACAATAGATATTCCGTTTTTCAACAACAACTGCAACGTGCGACAAAAACGTGACACCTCAAGCTTTATCCAAAAAATGCCTAAAAATGGCGTTGCAATTTTCATCTGACTTATAAACATTTGCGCTCTACGTGTTTTGCTCCAACTTTGGATAACAGCAGCAAAAAAAAACAGGCCAGCACAAATCCACAACCAATACCGCATTAAGGCTTCACTCACTTTCATCACAATCACTGTCGGCACCGGTAAATCAAGGCCGGAAAACAACCCCATCATCTGAGGCATAACATATGTCAAGATAAAAACCAATGTTCCCACCCCCACAACCGCCATAAGAGCAGGATACGTCATGGCAGCCCGGACTTTCGCAGACAACTCCTCTTGCTGTTTTAAATGATTAGCCATATCAGCGATCGTTTCCTTTAATTTCCCACTTTCCTCGCCGACACGAACCATCATAACATACAAAGAAGGGAAGACATTAGGAAACTCGAGTAGACAGTCAGAAAAAGACCTTCCCTCTCGAATGCCGTGATGAATAATAGAAATCACATTCTGGAAATAAATATCCTTCATCTGGCTAGAAATAATTTCTAACGTCCGTAAGATTGGAACCCCTGCTTTCAATAAATTCACAAGCTGTCGACTAAACAAATACAGAACACGCGGCTTCACTTTTTTAAGGTGAAACGCCCCTTTCGCTTCAGCGCTAAAATGATGTTCTTCGACCGAGACAGGAATGAATCCCAATTGGTTAATTTTATCAACAGCCGCCTCCTTGCTATCCGCAATAAGTTGTCCACGGACGGTCTCGGCATTCTTTTTTTTAGCTGTATACTGGAAAGTCGGCATAGGGGGCATTACCTTAAAAAGGAAGACACTCTTTAAACTTTTTAGCTTAAATCATCTCAAGACTATTTATCATTTGAAATTCCTAGGAATCACTACCATCATCCTTTTCAGGAACTTCTGTCTCTTCTTTATCATCATCTTCACCAATCGAAGCATTAACAAACTTTTCAATCCTGGCACGATCACCACTTGAAATATCTAAAAAGTATGCGGAAACATCAAACAAAGAAGACCTGAGCTCTTCTTCGACCCGACACACTCTTGCCAGACAATCAAAAAACACATCCGGCCCAAGCTGAATTTTCAATTCAATAATAGTGCGGACAGCTAGCGCGTATCCGGATATAAAACATAACCCCCCGGCACTAATATTTTTTGTGATTGAATTATGTGCCATCTTATCAATCGTCAACTTACGTGGATTTTTCTTGTCCTGTCGGACAATAGCATATTGAATTTCCACTTTTCCTGGAAGCCGCGGATAAGTGCGCGTATCATAGCGATTCTGTGTTGTCAAAATCTTTTCTGTTACAACTTTTACCCTGCCTTCCCCCTCGCCCTCATCTGCTGTTTTCTCTCCTGTCGACATCTTTTCTTCCTGTTTCTCTTCTTGCTTTTCAGGAATTTCATCTCCCACCGTCACATTTAAAACTTCCATTGGCGTTGTTATGCCATCTAAAACTTTCTGCCAGCCATCCTGACGCAAAGACACCATTCCCTTTTGCATAGCTAACCTTTTAATGTGACTTGCGTTGCGTTTCTCTAAAATAGCCGCTCGGATATCCTCATCAATAGCTAAAATCTCATAAATAGCTGTCCGGCCATAAAAACCTGTTTGATTACAATGTTCACATCCCCGCCCTTTAAACATTCTGACTTGATCAATATCTGCAATTTGCATCGATGCAGCAATTTCTTCTCTTAACTCTAACAACGATTTTTTTATCTCCTCCTTACACATCGGACAAATAATTCTCACCAATCGTTGTGCCACAAAAGCCTCGATACTGGAAGCTACCATATATGGCTGCAACCCCATCTCCAACAAGCGTGTTACTCCGCTGGCTGCATCGTTAGTATGCAACGTCGAGAAAACTGTATGTCCTGTTAAAGCGGTACGGATAGCGGTTTCTGCTGTCTCAATATCGCGAATTTCCCCAACCATAATGACATCGGGATCATGGCGCAACACACTTCGCAACCCAGTTGCAAAATCCAGCTTAATCCTCGGGTTAACTTGAATCTGTGTAATGCCCTCCATTTCATACTCTATCGGATCCTCAAGTGTAATAATTTTTCGATCAATAGAATTCATTTCATTTAAACACGCATAAAGGGTTGTTGTTTTTCCGCTTCCGGTGGGCCCGGTAATAAGAATAATTCCATGCGGTTTCGAAACCAATTGTCGAAACACTCGTAAATTCTTTTGATCAAGCCCAAGATTTCCTAAACTCAACAACATCACCTTTGTCGGAAGAATACGAATCACCATACTCTCTCCTCGAGGGGTAGGGATCGTTGAAATCCGCAAATCCAAATCCTGATCTTTAGTCTTAACCACCGCACTCCCATCTTGCGGAACACGCTTATCCACAATGCTTAAATTCGCCATAATTTTTATACGTGAAATAATCGAGGGTAAAAATTGCTTCACCCCCTGAGGGATATTCGCGTCAATTAAAACACCATCTATACGGTAACGCACCCGCACCTTATTACGATAAGGCTCAATATGAATATCTGTTGCACGTTTCGTATATGCCCCTAACAAAATCTGATTAACCAATTTCGCGATACTTGCCTCATCAACTGTTTCCTCTAAATCTTCGACCCACTGGTCAGCATGTTCCTCAACCACTGGCTGCTTATCCATATCCTTTGCCAACCTGTCAACAGTGTCTGCCGCTAACCCATAATATTTATTAAGCGCATCCACAATATCTGATTCAGACGCCAAGACTGTTTGTGGTTCCAATCCAAGATGAACTCGTATCTCATCTCTCACTTTGACATCCAAAGGCCAAGCACTTGCCAAAATTAATGTCTTATTCTTAATTTTGACAGGCATGATTTTATAGTGCCAGGAAAAACGGACAGGGACACGTTTAATAATCGAACGATCAATTTTTATCTTTTTTAAATCAATGATAGGAATCTGAAAAACACCGGACATCGCATCCAAAACTTGCCGTTCCGAAACATATCCATGACGCAGAAGGTACGCAGAAAAAGTTTCATCAGTTGTTTGAATTTCAGCAAAGTAGGAATCGATAGCTTGAGGAGTAAGGAGCCCTTTATCTATGAGTTCTTTCGCTAAAAGTCTGTCCGCTTGTTTAATCATTTTTTTAATCTAAAAAAATATTAACCTTTAAGGCAATCTCGGAGCCTTTCCGATCATGTAAAAATCGGCAGGTTTGGTTTTATCATAATTTCCGTTCAAAATGGCTTCGACACCATCTAGCGTATCAGGAATCACCACATACTCTCCCTTTTTCCCCGTAAAAACCTCGCTAACCGAGAACGGTTGTGTCATAAAATTCAAAAGTCGCTGCGCCCGCCCATAAATCAAACGGTCTTCTTTATTAAGCTCCTCAACCCCGATAACCGCAACAATCCTCTTCAACCCATTATATTTATTAAAATGCTGAATAACATCCTGGGATAGATTAAAATGCCTTTTCCCAACAACACCCGGATCCAGGTTCCCGCAAGAACTCTGCAACGGATCAATAGCCGGATACATCCCCCGCTGGACAAGGTCTCGCGAAAGCACAACAGATCCATCCAAATAACTAAAAATCGCAACAACAGCCGGATCCGTCATATCATCTGCGGGCACGTAAACCGCTTGCATGGCGGTAACCGATCCCCTTCCGGGAACAGAACAAATCCGCTCCTGAACCGCACTCACTTCCGAGGCCAAAGTCGGCTGATATCCTGTTTCGGCAGGGACACGTCCTAGCAGTGTAGAAATCTCCTGCCCTCCCTGAACAAATCGATAAAGATTGTCCATAAACAAAAGAACATCTTTATTTTTAGCCTGCAAGTATTCTGCCAGAACAATCCCCGTGTTAACAACCTCTGCTCGGGCACCGGGTGGCTGATCCATCTGCCCAAATGACAACATAACATTATTTAACAAACCACTATCGGACAATTCATGATAAAGCTCATTCCCCTCACGGATACGCTCTCCGATTCCCGCAAAAACACACGCCCCGCCATGCCCCTTAACAATATTATTAATGAGTTCCAAAATAACCACTGTCTTGCCGCAACCTGCCCCTCCGATAATCCCTGTCTTGCTTCCTTTTACAAGAGGAAAAAGAAGATCAAAATATTTAATTCCTGTTTCCAAAATTTCAGGCTTCGCTGCATCTTTTTGCTTCAGGTCAAACCCTAAAATTTTTGTAACAGACCGGATCGGAGTAAGCGGCGCATCGATTGGCCCTTTCCTGTCAATAGGGTTACCGATCGCATCCATAATACGCCCAAAATTCGCATCTCCCACAGGAACCGCAATCGGTCGAAACGTATTATAACAAGGGGCATTCAACTGCAGATCTAAAGTTTCCATCAAAGCAACGGTTCGGACAAGCGTTCCCCCTAAATGTTCTGCTGTCTGAAGGACCACTCGCCTTTTATTGAAATTATAAACCTCAATCATGTCGAACAACGCCGGGATTTCATCATAAGAATCAAATCGCACGTCCACAACCGGCCCCTGAACAGACACAATACGTCCACGCCCCCTGCGCGGTTCTTTCGGCGTAGCTGCTGGCACTTCTTTCTCCTGCTCTTTAGCCTCACCTTCTTTTTTTTCTTCCTGTGCCCCCACTACCTTAGCAGGGATTTCTGGCTGCGGTGTCTGCTCATTATCCACTTTGGGCGCCTCCTGTTTTTCAGGAACACTATCGTTTTCCAATTCTATCCCCTTTAAAATAAACTCGCTTAATATTTTTGATTGCTCACAACATAAAAAATCTTTTCTGCGTTAACGTTTTGTCATCATTCGTGCTGTAAAAACCTCACGCATACTTTTATCAATATCAGACTTGCGCGCCTTACGAAAAGTAGTGGCAACCTTTGTTCTATCCTTTTTCATTCTCTGCACACTAGCCTCAAGCTGTTGAGATTGGGCTGCAGCTTCAGAAATCGAGGTGTCATGCATAATCTCATAAATACGGCACACCAACCACATATTCGCCAAATAGCCAATAATATCTAACGGGTCCGACTCCTCGATAACCGACTCAATGGTATCAACAAATTCCGCCTGCTTAACCAGCAACTCATCACAAGGAAGCAACCGCACAGTACGTGGTTTCTGCAAATTAAAATTTTTCGACCAAGGATAAACAACCAAAACATGCCCTAACCGATCATTAATTACTTCATCAATAAGGTAGTCTTTAATTATAATCGACATTTCATAAAGGCCACTTTCTTCAATATTTCTAAAAACCTTCATATCCGGCTGGATCGTTTCCAGCTTTTCAGCCCCCTTGTAACCCACGGTAATAAGGACACTATCCGGGTATCTATCTTTTTCTTTTAAAGCATGTCGAACAACCTTTGCGTTTAAATCTCCCATGAAGGCAGCTTCTGAAGTGATTGTCAAAATCCCGGTTTTCGGATTATCATTCGAGACTAAAGGGTGCCGGACTTGAGACAAACTGATCATACGAAAAAACTCAACAAATGATTCTCCAAACCGGGCAAACCGATCCTTGCGATTTGCCAACTCATGAAATTTGGTGTCAGCAACGTCCTTAAGAACCTGCACGATCTCAACAAGTTCAGTCACATCTATCAAATCATTTTTAATCTTACTGGCTTTACCCACGTGGATTTCTCCTTAAACCCTTTTTGAATACTAAAATCAGTCCTCACCTAACTGTAAAAGTCCTTTTTCAATCTTATCTTTAATCTCTGCACTTGTTTCTTTTAACAAGTTCTGCAACGTCCCGTCCAAAGACAAACTTTCAAACCTTAACAACACCCCCCCAAGCGCGCTTTCGTCAACTTGATTAGTTATATCAATATCCCTGGTTAATTTCTTCTTCAAAAGTACTGCAAGCCTTGTTTTGATTTCATCACGAATTGGAGCCACCGTAACAACTTCTGCCGTATTAATATTCTCCCCGATAACTCCCATATCAATATTTTCTAAATCCTCAAAGAACCCATCAATAATACTTTGCTCAAAAGCAACACTCATCTTTTGTGTGAACATCTCCTTCATCAGCAACGCCGTAAAATCAACAGCCTTAACCTCCATCTCCTTTTCAATTTGTTTTCGGATATCATCTTGGGCCTTCTGTGCTTTCGAAATAATTTCCTCTCCATCAACCCGCGCCTTTTTAATAATTTTCTCCCGCTCCTCCGTAGCTTTTTTCTCAGCATCTTCCTGCATCTTTGCAACAAGCGAGTCTGCTTCCCCACGACGTTTTTCGAGTTCTTGATTCGCTTCCTTCAATTTCTTGTTTAGCTCTGATTGTTTTGAACGCACATCAGCCGTCTCACGGTTAAGCCGGTTTACCGCTCCCTGGGTACTATCAAACAAACTTTTCCGCAAGAAAAAAATCAAAACGCCATTCACAACAAACATCAAAACCAAAAATTGTAAAATCATCATTCCAGTCATGGATTATTACTCCTTTGTAAAATAGGCTCGCTTGATAGTT
>JAGLHE010000136.1 GCA_023143685.1 Candidatus Omnitrophota bacterium | reverse complement strand
TACTTCAATGTCAAAAATGTAATTTAATAATCCGTTATCCTGTTCCATCACAAAAAGAATTAGACGATATTTACACAAAAGAATATTTCTTCAACAATAACTTGCTTGAAAAAAATTTCGCGAATTGTTACGGATACATCAACTATTCACAAGAGAAAAAAAACAGACAACAAGACTACCTTGAATTTTTCAAACTATTACGAAATTATTTACCTGATAGCCCCCGAGGAACATCACTATTAGATTACGGATGCGGGCTGGGCCACCTGATGGAAGTTGCAAAAAACCATGATTTTCATGTATACGGGATCGAAAGAAATCACTATGCTGTTTCATATATAAAAAATCAATACAACTATGCTGTCAAACATGTAGATGAATTTGAAAATTCTGATACTTTTAAAAAATTCGATATTATTACTTTCTTTGACATTATAGAACACTTACCAGACCCTCAAGAGGCCTTAAAAATGGCCTTCGACAAATTAAAAGATGATGGCATACTCGCTATTCTTACGACAGATATGAGTAGCCCCACCGCCAGAATTCTTGGAAAAAAATTTGAAGATTTAAGGCGACTTGATCACATACATCTTTTTTCAAAAAAAAATCTAACACAATTTCTTTTAAAAAATAACTTTAAAACATTACAAATCAAAAAATTTGGACAAACTTTTAATATGGAAACTCTATCTAACCGGCTTCAAAATGTCTCTTTTATTTTAAATAAAACATGCTTTTTCTTTCTAGAACTATTTCCTTTTCTGAAGAAATATTCTTTATACATAAATCCTGGCACTAAAATGCTCATTTTTGCTAAAAAGATAACATGACTTATCAATCACACTGACCCATAATAGCGAAGGGGAACGGCCACAAACGATCATGCAAAGAACTACAAAGAACATATTATTAATCTCTACCGCAGGTAGGTGTAAATCAAATTCCGCACTCAGTTCTCGTCTAATAAAATATTTTGTCGATAACGAATATTCCATTAATAATAAGATATCCGATGCAGACCTTATCTTAATCAATTCCTGCGGATTCAGAAAAAAAGACATAAGAAATTCAAAGGAAGCCATAAAAAATGCCATAAAAAAACGAAACCCTCACTCTAAAATAGTTGCTGTTGGATGCCTCAACAAAATCAACAGATCAATATTAAAAAACATTTCCAGCGACATCCTTATCATTGATGATTTATCTGACTTTGATTCGTTAATTGAGGCTAAAAAACCCTTTGCTTCTTTTAAAAACGCGCATTTCGATAAAAATCTTTTTAATAAGATTGTTTGGCAAAATCTTGTTACCCTTGAACACGACATCAATAGCATGGTCTTATCTTTCGTGACAAAAACAATAAAAAGGCTCAAAAAAAAGAAATCTATCAATTTAGGACATCTTGAAACAATTAATAAAGAAGAAAATTTTAATAATACCCTTTATGTAGAAATTGGGTCAGGGTGCGTGAGTAACTGTAGTTATTGTGTAATCAAGAAAGCACATGGCAGTATCTGCTCACGTCCAATCTATGACATTTTGATAGATATAAAAGAAGGTTATAGGGAAGGGATTTCCGTGAATCTGGTTGCCACGGATTGCGGGAGCTATGGGATAGATAAAGGACTAACACTCTTTGATCTTATTGATGCCATCAACAATGATTTTCCCGGCATCCCGATTGACCTTTGCTATCTTAACCCCCGATGGCTGGAAGAGTACTCAGAAAAATATTATAAAATGTTTAATAAATATAATATCTCCAGTGCGAACATCCCTGTGCAATCAGGGTCAGATAGAATTATCAAATTAATGAACCGCAAATATAATGTGGCAAATATTTTAAAAATTGTGAATCGCATTAAAGAAATTTCACCAACAACCATGCTGTGGACACATGTTATTATCGGTTATCCAACTGAAGCATGGAAAGAATTCCGGCAAACAATTAAAATCGTTAAAAATTTTCATCTCACATATTGTTTTAATTATTCAGACAACAAAGAAGACAGCAAGAGGACTTTTCTGGATACGCTGCAACTAATTATTAAAATGATAGTAATCCGGTTGGCAATTTATAAAAAAATGCTAGGCAATCTCTTTAGTTCTCTTGTATCATGAGTCTATCACAAAAATCAAGATCACCCTATATCAACAACGGCCATAGCAAAGGAGCGAAGAAATTACTTTTCCAATTTTCAAATACCTATCATTATGGGTAATTACAGGATTAAGTATTCTTATCTTTTTTGAAGATATTGAGCACACAAAAATACGAAACAAATGGATTATCAGCGGTTTTGCCGCAGGCTGCTTACTTTTCACGATTGCCTTTTTTTCTGGAGTAATCGATCTTAGTTACCTCACAAAAATTCTAATTAATACTCTGATTGCTTTTATAGTTGGATTTACAATTTGGCGACTCGGGCTTTGGCCAGCGGGTGACAGCAAACTTTTTATTATGTTTTCTTTTTTACTGCCTCTGGTATATTACTGGAAAACGCATTTGCCATATTTCCCTTCATTTGTTCTTCTTTTAAATTCGCTTGTTTTGTTCCTTGCTTTTCTGATTCTGAAATCTTCTTGCTTCTTATGTAAAAGGCTTCTGGAATCATTAAAAAAGGAGGGGATATGCTGGAAAACTATCCCCTCCTTTTTCTCTGCGACAAAAGAAAACGTATCAAACGCTTCAAAAGAAAAAAAGACTTTAGTAAGGATAGCGATAAGAATAACCATAAGATTCGCAATCTATTTAATTCTTGTTTTCTTATTATTCAGGAAAAACTTCAACCCAAAGGCATTTCTAATTGGTTTTCTCATATTTCTTACACTAAAAGGAATTATTGATTTTTATATCGAAAACCACACAAAACATAAAATCGACATCAACGGGTTAACCCCCGGGATTAATTTGTCCGAGGAAACAGTTAACGAACTCAGAAAAAACAAAGTTTTTTTTGCGCACCTGGGAACATTGCGGGCGGAAGGGATAGATGAAAAACAGATCAATTTAATAAAGAAATATTTTGCCGACAACAAGACTGCTGATGGGGTCTATTTTTATCAAACACTTCCTTTTTCCATCTGGATAATTTTAGGAACATTTCTAACCGTTTTATTAAAAGGCAGTCTTCTGCAGTTAATCCCAAGTTTACTCCAAGACGCCGCACGCCTTTAACTATGCGCCATTAAAATACAATGCATCTTATACTGCCAAAAAATAAAAAAAATACTGCTTTGGGCTCAAAGGCAGAAAGCTTAATCGAGTTAGACCGTCTAGATTTAACCCCAAACTTTCTCATTATAAATTATTCAATTTTCGAAAAAATCCTAAAAAACAACAACATTGTTATTCCAAACAAAATCAAAAAAGAGGATCTTTCGAAATATAAAAGTCTTATCGAGAATATCGAAATACCTTCCGGCCTTATTAAAAAGATTGCTGACGCCTTTAAACAGCTCGGGCTCAATAGTCGCGTTATTGTCCGCTCCTGCGCAAAAAAGGAATCGGGAATGAAGCATAGTTTTGCCGGGATGTTGGATTCTTATGCCGATGTTAAAGTACAAGGGGCTTTCAAATTTATAAAAAAATGCTGGGCATCAAGTTTCAACGAAAGAACTCTGGCTTATATTCAACAGAAAAAGATCCCATACAATTTTACTGATGTTAATGTGCTGATACAAAAAATGCTTAAACCAACAATAAAGGGGCACATCTATTCTCACTTAACCGAAAAAGGGATGTTGTACCTTGAATATGGAAAAAAGGGGACAACCGAAGAAAATTCCTGCTACATGCTTAACCGATGGACAGGATTTCCCAGCACGATCAAAGAATACAGCAGCGCCCTTTTAGAAAAATCATCTCTCGTCGAGAAGAACCTATATTCGAACGCGGATATAGAATTTATTATTTCAAGCAATCACCTTTCGTTCGTACAAGCAAGACAGCTTGATAGTATTTTGCCTTATCGGATCATTCCCTTTACGTTTATTCCACCTGCTGGCACAGATAAGGATTTATTACGAAATATTTTTTCCAATGTTTTTAAAAATTTCCTAAATATCCAGCATGGTGAGCCTATGTTTTTCAATAAAAACAAAATTTTCTATAACACAGAAATATTGCTAAAGATCTTGCGCAATGATAACCTAAAACGCCAGAAAGAACACCAGCTCAAGATAATGCAATTTTTCAAAGAAATGCAGCTTAAATTATCCAGCCAAAAAATATCTATCTCTGGCCAGGATCATCTTGAATTATTTATAACAAAGAAAATCTTAAACGATATTGTTTTACATAAAGGACTTTATTTTCTAAGTCAAATCAAAGAATCATACCCTTCTATTTATACAGAAATTTGTAACACACCAAAATCCTACACCACCGATCATTTTTTGAATGCATGGAAACTGCCGAAAGAATTAGATGAGAAACTATCAAAAGCACTGCAAAAACATCAAAAACAACAAACAACCCTCTTAAAAAAAGTTCGGGCATCCGACCTGAACAAGGTTTATGTTTGCCAAAGATTAGCCTGGCTAAAGGATTTTCTCAATGTGATGGATTTAAAATTTCCGACAAAAAAACCACAAGGATGGAAAATCAAAGAAATTGATGAAAATTATGCTTTGCGGGACAAAATTATTTCGGTTAAAAATTTTGAAGGAACCGTAAAAATTGTTCGCTCAGCAAAAGATTTCAAAAAAATAACAACGTCTAAAACTCCGGGGCCTTTTGTCATCGTCACGCGTGATATCCAGCCCTGGTTTCTTCCAGTCATACTTAAAAGTGCTGGCATCGTTTCGGAAGAAGGAGGTATAACATCGCACACGGCATTGCTATGCCGAGAACTTGACATCCCTTTTTGGGCTGGCGAAAGAAATATTCTAAAAAAAGTTCGTGATGGAGATTTTATAAAAATTATAGGGCAAAAAATTTCTATCAAACCTTTCTCTGGAAAAACACCACATTAAAATGTTTGAACTTCTTTTATCACAATATTTTCATTTCTTTATATATCTCACACTTTGCCTGCTATGTTTTTCACTTTACAAAATCGACTTGTTTCGAAAAACATTAACCGCATTCAAAGAAAATAAATTCTTTTTCATTATTCTAACAGCACTTTTTGCCATCATCGCTTTTCGTTGTTTTGCCTTTGCGCCATTAACATATTTTGATGAACACAACTATCTTATTGAAGCACAAAACATTAGAGAACATAACATCAATTCTCTCTGCAACACCAACGACAACGGCCAATGCCAAGAATATTCTATCGCCCCACATGGCCTTGGGTTAAGTTCAATCTACGCGTTATTTTACAGTTATGATTTTAAACAATTCTACAAACAGATTTCTTTCTTCACTCTGTTTCTTTACTTATTAAATTCGATATTCATATTTATTGTTGCCACCTGTCTTTTCTCAAACAAAAATATCGCAAAGGCTTCGTCCTTATTTATTCTGGCAATGCCCTACAACATAATTTACGCCACAAATGCCATGCCCCCAACTCTTTGCAACACGCTAATCCTGATAATCATGTATTGTTTAAGCATGCTATTCGACAAGACAGCGCGTCAGGAAAATCAAAATGGTAAAAGAGGAGGGAGGCTGCCTCATTGCATATTAACCATGCTCTACACAGCAATTCTCTTATCATCGATTAGAGTCGAGTACTCTATACTTTTAACCGTTTTTATCGTCTTTCTCGCAGTGGTCGGCCTTAAAAAATTCAGCTTAAAAAAAATCCCGTTCCTTACAAAATATATGCTTACTGTGCCGTTAATTGCCCTGTCCTATTCTTACTCATGCTACTATATCCAAAATAAATCTCATGCCGGATCTCAACTCGGGCTGCAATATTTCAATTTCAGCTATATAACCCTTTACTTTTTAAACATCGGCCTCTGTACGATGAGTTTATTTTTTATTCTGTATCTCATTGTTTTCTTGAAAAAACTTTTCAAAAAAGAGGAGACTGAAGACGTTGCTCTAAAAATCTCTTTAATAAGCATATTCTTTCTGTTTATAATACTTTACTCCTTCTACAACTACCGCTCAATCCATCGATATATTATCCCTGTCACATCAATATTCATACTATTCTCAACTGCCGGTCTAAACCTTCTGCTGAAGGAATTTCTTAAAAAAAGAAACCGGGCCTGGTTTCTTTTAATCGTATTGCTTTTATGCATCCTTATTACCCCAAAAGCTTTTACTCTCAAAAACCACCTTATCGAGGAAAACACATACATCGCCTCTTTTATTGATATATTAAACGAATCAAATCTAAACAGAATTACAAAAAACTACCCAAACGACAGTTATTATATTTTCCAAGCGTCATATCTGGGCCAGACAAATAGAATCAACAACTACCTGGGGGACTATAACCTTGCCACCAAAAAGCTGGAAGCAGGGGACAACTTATTCTATATTGAAAGTCCTTTTGGAAACATTGGTGATTCGGATTTCGGTGATACAACAAAATTCAAGCATACCCTTTTAGAAAAAGATAGCTCAGGTAGATACGGAATCTACAAAATCGAACTATCAGGGTAATATAAAATTGCTGTTTTCATGGCCTCTTAAAACTCCATTCTTAATCCTCTCTTTTTCTTGCAGTATAGGAAAGTATAAATCAGGCAAACATACTTTCCTACACGTCAGCTAAAGAAGATGTGAGCTTACAAAACTAAAACTAAAAGGCGAACTTTCTTGTCAAAAGTATGTTTTTTGTTATACTTAATAAACTAAATACGTAAATATTTCTATACTTATGCAACTAAATCCTTTTACTCTACATACCCCAAAAACAATCAAAGAAGCGTTGGGTTTATATACCTCTCTTGAAGATGTTAAACTTTTGGCAGGGGGGACGTTTCTTATCAATAACCTTAAAATGCTTAAGCGAAAAGGTATCAAAACCCCTCAAAATGTCATAAGCTTAAAAGATGTTAAAGAGTTGGTGGGAATCGACGCTTCCGATGAAGTCAATATCAAGGCCATGACATTGCTTGGTGATCTAAGTTATTCTGAACTTATTACAGATAATCTAAGCGTTTTAAAAGAGGCCTGTGGCTTGATCGGCACCAATCAAATCCGCAACATGGCTACTATTGGCGGAAACCTTACATGTCGTTACACCTGGACCGAACTTGGAACAGTTCTAATCGCCCTGGATGGAATGCTACATTTTGTTAACAAAGAGGGCGGGGAAGAGGCCTTGAGCGCTGAGGAATTCTTTAAAGGAGCCGCCAAAACCCATGATATTCTTACACATATAACAATCAAGAAAAATTCCGCTTGCACAGCCAATTATCAAAGAGTAAATAAAACTCAGGGCCTTGATATTCCGATGCTAGCTATTTGTATTAGCACGATCTTCCAAAACAAAACGTTCACAAATACACGTGTGGCGATTAATTCCGGAAATGCCTTTGCTCAACGTGATTATAAATTAGAAGAATTTCTAAACGGCAAAAAACATAACAACAGCCTTGGTGAGGATGCCATCAATCACATTGATACAGATATTTACGATAAACGCGGTGATGATTATAAAAAACATATGTTTCGCGTGAGCATAAAAAAAGCTATTTCGAGCTACGGGCAACGATTAAAGAAATCTAGCCAGTAACCAGATACTAGATACCAGACACCAGATACCAAACTATGACAAATTTAATAATCAATAACAAAAAATACCAGTTCGAACTACAAGGACATGAGACCCTGCTTGAAGTTTTGCGCGATCACCTTGGCCTCACAGGGACAAAAACCGCCTGTGACGAAGCCGAATGTGGAGCGTGCACAGTCATTATGGACGGCAAGGCCATCTTAGCGTGCATCACCCTAGCCACAGAAGCAGAGGGGAAGACTGTCACAACCATTGAAGGATTGGCGAATGGTGATGAATTGCATCCTATCCAGCAATCATTTTTAGATAATGCTGCTGTGCAATGCGGATTCTGCATGCCGGGGATGATTATGGCTTCCAAGGCCTTATTGGATGAAAATCCTGCCCCATCAGAACCAGAAATCGCCCGTGCACTTGAAGGTAATATTTGCCGCTGCGCCGGATATCCAAAAATCATGGACGCGGTAAAAGATGCGGTCAAAAGGCTGAATGCGGGCAACGGGCAACGCGTAAAAACACCAGACACTGAATAAATGAAAAATCTTTTTTGACACAAAAAACAGGCACCCGACACCAAATATATTGCAACCATGACTACTTCTAACAAAAAATTCCTGGATCCCGTCGGAAAAAGCGTGCCGCGCATTGATGGCAAAGGCATGGTCACCGGCCAGGCGAAATATGTCTATGACATGAAACTGCCGAATATGCTTGTCGGTAAAATGCTACGCAGCCCGCACGCCCACGCAAAAATTATTAATATCGACACATCAAAGGCAGAAAAACTTCCCGGAGTTAAGGCGATTATCACGGCCAAAGACACTCATAAAATCAAGTTTGGATCCAACGAATTCTTCTTCCCGCACACAATTGATCAAATGGCGCTGGAATCTGAAAAAGTACGTTATATCGGTGATGAAATCGGGGCTGTTGCCGCGGTAGACGAAAAGACCGCGGAACAAGCACTCAAACTCATCGACGTCGAATATGAAATCTTACCAGCAGTGTTTGATCCGGTTGAAGCCATGAAACCCGGCGCGCCACAAATCCATACCGCGATGAGCAATCTCGGTGTCATTTTACCTACAAACTTTGGTAACGTTGAGCGCGGCCTTAAAGAATCAGACTACATAAGGGAAGACACATTTTATTGCCCCTCTGCCGCGCATACATGTTTAGAAACTCATGTCTGTCTCGGGCAGTGGGAAGAATTCTCTGACAAAATTACACTGTGGGTGTCAACCCAGGCGCCTTTCAAAATCCGCGAAGCACTGGCTAAAACATTAAAAATGAATTTAAACAACATCCGCGTGATCAAACTTTCCGTCGGGGGCGGATTCGGCGGCAAACTTGAGATGCTTCCTATGGATTTTGCGGCTTGCCTTTTATCCAAAAAAGCAGGTGGGATGCCGGTTAAAATCTGCTATTCAAGAGAAGAAGAATTTTCTTATTCCCGCCGCAAACATAATATGATTTACAAACTCAAATCCGGCGTTAAAAAAGACGGCACCTTAATGGCGATCACCGGTGAAGTTATCGCTGACGGCGGCGCGTATTGCAGCTACGGCCCGACGGTTATGGCCGCGGCAATGATGCGTATCTTTATGGTTTATCAGATTAAAAATTTCCGCATTTCCGGATTCCGCGTTTATACCAACAATCCAATCAGTGGTGCTATCCGCGGATTTGGCGGTGTCCAATCAGGGTTTGCCGTAGAGTCCCACATGGATCTTTTAGCGCGCGGCATTGGCTTGGATCCGGTTGAATTCCGCTTAAAAAATATTACAACACCAAATATGACCACCACGAACAAAATGATTATCTCTTCAAATGGGCTTAAAGAGTGCATTGGGAAATCCACCAAATCTGCCGAATGGACAAAAAAATACAACAACCCTGATTATGGTAAAAAAGGAATTCTCCGACGAGGAATTGGCATAGGAATTGCGGCAGATGTCATGGGCTCAAAGATGTATAAATCTCACGAATCCGCTGGCGGCATCATTAAGATTGAAGAGGATGGATCTGTTTATTTCTTCACCGGAGCTGCTGACACCGGCCAAGGTGCCAACACAGCCCTTTCACAGATTGCTGCCCAAGCGTTAGGAGTGAGTTTCGACCGGATCAGGTGTAAAGCCGCTGACACTGAAATCACGCCATTTGATACAGGAAGCTTTGCCAGCAGAGTAACATTTATTTCAGGAAATGCCGCTTTGCTCACAGGGAAAGATGCTAAACGACAAATCCTTGAAGTGGTCGCGGAAGAACATAAAATAAACATTGATGACCTGGATATCATAAGAGAAGAGGTGGTTAACACCAAAGAAAATTTAGTCTTGATGAATTTTGATAAAGCGCTAGAATTATGTTATTCATTTGATTACGGCCGGCAGATTATCGGCCGGGGAACATACAACCCGACAACCACCCCGATTGATTTTCGCACAGGGGAAGGAAATGTTTCAGGCAGTTACGGTTTTGAAGCGCAAATCGCTGAAGTAGAAGTCAATACCGAAACAGGTGAAGTTAAGGTTATCAAAATCTGGGACGCGCATGATGTCGGCAAAGCGATCAACCCTAAATCAGTTGAGTCCCAGATCGAGGGGTCACTTGCCATGGGGCTGGGATATACGTTCTCAGAAAATTTACAGTTTAAGAATGGACGTATCGTAAATCCGAATTTTACAAATTACCGCGTACCACGAATCAGCGCGATTCCGCCGATGGAAAGTATTTTTATTGAAACCAATGATCCTCACGGACCATTTGGCGCGAAAGGCATGGGCGAAGCGGCACTTCTCCCGACAGCAGCTGCGATTGCCAACGCGATACATGACGCAATCGGAATCCGTTTAAAAGATTTACCGTTTACACCAAATAAAATTATAAAAGCTCTAAAAGAACAGGAGGGCCAGTTATGAAAAAATTTATCCTTATGCTCTTAATGATTTTTGTTACTTCCGGATGCAGCCTCTACCGCATTGACTCTGAAGATGTTGCAACATTTCTTTACCCTGAAAAACCTGCGAGTGAAGTCACCTACCTTGAAAACGTTGATAAACCACACGAGGTTATCGGTTTTATCACCGTTAACGCTGAACGCAGCAAGTCCATGGACGCTATTATACGTAAAATGAAACGGGAAGCTGGCCTTATCGGAGGAGATGCGATCACAAATCTCCAAACTAACGCCACTGGGACATGGAAAAAAATTCGTCTACAAAAATTACTGGGCAACGCCTTTATCCGGGCAAAATTCAGCGCAACGGTTGTGGTTTTTCAAAAATAACTAAAGGCTATCTATAACCTCCTTGAATTCCTCGACCGTGTTGAATGTCAAAACGACTCCTTTATCATCAACCGGTGTCAAAACAGTCTCATCCTTATACTTATGCGCGATCGTATTGATACCCGCATCATGAGCCATTGTCAAAAACTTCTCTTTTAAACTCACATCAAATATAGGGGGGTGCCCTTTGTGGTTATCAAAGGTTGGAATAAGAACCTTGGGGCGGGCCTTTAAAAATTGATCAATCAAGGCATCAATTGTTTCCGCCTGAACAAATGGATAATCTACCGGCAACAAGAGGACACCGCTTGTTCGATCTGATAAAAATTTTAAACCAGCCTGAAACGAAGATGTTTGCCCAAAATTATAATCTTTGTTATAGACAAACTTAACCTTTTTATGGTTTAATAGGTACGGTTTTATTTCATCTGAAAATGCACCCAAGACGACAATAATCTCGTCGACCTTTGATGAAATTAGAGTTTCTTGCAAATGGACAAAAATCAGCTTGTTGTTCCATTTTGCTAACGCTTTTGGAGAGCCAAAGCGAGAACTGCAACCTGCGGTTAATAAGATACCTGAGATCATAACCGTATTATAAATTCTCTGTAAAAATTGTCAATATACCTCAAGTAAAACTAAAATATTTTCCTAATGAGAGGAGCCATTTTTGGAACAATCTTTTTATATCACTCTCGGTGTTATCGGCCTCGGATTAGCCAGTGTTGTGTGGCTTCTTGTTGGCGAAACAATCCAACAGTCAAGGAAAAAGAAAATGCAAGAAACGTCAACTGATCCCGCCATAACACCTGCAAGCCTCTTGTCTCGACTAGGCTTGGGAGGGAAAAAAAGCCAAGAAAAAAAGGGATCAAAGGAGACTTCTATTCAAAAAGTAGCGGAGGGAGGAGGAATCCCCGCAACGCCTCCGGCTTCAACGGGAACAGCCTCTTTACGCCTGGATCAAACAACACCAAGCACTCCACCCACAACACAATCCTCTAAGCAATATCCTGCGCCGTCTGCGCTTTCGATACGCTGCGATGAACTTCAAACACAAATCACAGAATCACAGGAAAAATATAAAAAGCTGGATGAACTTTTCAATGAAAAAAGCGCTGCTCTTGAAAAGGCGGAAAAATCATTAGTTCATGAAGAAAAAGCCCGCAAAGAGTTCAACAAAGTCAAAGACATGCTCGAGAAAGAACTTAAGGACACAAAAGACCATACACGAGATTTACAAATCAAAGTCACTTCAGCCCAAACTGAAGCCCAATCTTATTTAAATCGAATCAACCAGCTTGAAGAAAGAATTAAGAATAATGACAAGGTCATTCTTGAGCATGGGGATAAAGAAAAACGATTATCAACAGAAAAAAACAGCCTTAACGAACAAATCGAAAAACTCCGAGGGCAGTTAAAATCCAGTGAAGACACAATTGGTGAAAAAAATGCCAAGATTGCTAATCTCGTTGAAAAGATAAAAGACCTGTCTGCCGGGGCAAAAACAGAAAGCACAGAAACAGAGAAAAAACTCGCAGAAGCACCTTCATCTGAGGAGCCAGAACCGACAGAAGAACAAACACCTGAAAAAGCAGCTCAAGACAAAACCCAAGAGGAGGGAGCAACAACAGAAGAATCATCTCAAGAGAAAACGCCAGAAGAATCAATCTTAAAAGAAGCGCCTCAAGATGAAGCCCCTCAGAAAGAAACTGCACAAGAAGATACGCAAAAATAAAATAAGGACTCCAGTTGAAAAATACATCATTAATTTTAATTGCACCTACTAACAAAAAGGAGAAACAAATGTTCAGCAATTTCACAAAATCCTTTCTTTTAATACTCTGTTCTATTTTTATTTGCTCATGCGCAAATACCCAAACTGGAGGGAAAAACATGGTTGTGCTCGAAACAAATCAAGGAAACATCGAAATCAAATTATTTCCGGACGCTGCTCCGAAAACCTGCGAAAACTTTGTCGGGTTGATTGAAAAAGGCTATTACGACGGACTTATCTTTCATCGTGTTATTGCCGGCTTTATGCTTCAAGGGGGCGATCCCACCGGAACCGGCAGTGGAGGAGAAAGCCTCTGGGGTGGCAAATTCGAAGATGAGGTTACGCCTGACCTGCAATTCGATAAAAAAGGCATTCTTGCTATGGCCAACGCCGGGCCTAATACTAATGGAAGCCAATTTTTTATTACTGTTGCGCCAACACCATGGCTCAACATGAAACATACAATTTTTGGTGAAGTCGTTGAAGGATATGATATTGTTGAAAAAATTGAAAACGTTCAAAAAGGCCCTGGCGACAGACCGATTGAAGAACAAAAAATTATTAAGGCTTATATAAAATAAGCTCGCTTGATAGTTCTGAGCGTAGTTTAGCGATCAATAATATGGATTCCATCATCAAAAAAGCCTACGAGGCATCAACAAAAGGCCAGAGTTATGCCTTTGCAACCGTTATCGAGACAACCATCAAAGGTACACCACGTAAAGCCGGTGCCAAGATGGTTGTCTTGGCTGACGGATCAACTGTTGGGACGATAGGAGGGGGGAAGCACGAGCAACTGGCGATTAAAGAATGCCAGAAAGCTCTTAAGGCCGGCCGTTCTTATACAGTGACCTATGATTGCACCGGCAAAAACAACCCGGTCTGCGGCGGTCAAATCAAAGTCTTTATTGAACCGTTTGCCGGTGTAAAAGATTTGATCATCTGCGGGGCCGGGCATATCGCTTTGCCATTATCTGTCATCGGTAAAATGCTTAACATGAAGGTAACGATTATTGACAACCGCAAGTCTTTCGCCAACGCCAAACGATTTCCACACGTTGACAAAATTCTTCATGGTAATCATGTGCAAAAACTTAAAAAAATTTCCATCACACATGATACATATATCGTTATCGCCACGCACGGCCATGATCATGATTATGATTGCCTAAAAACGGTTGCTAAATCTGACGCCCAATACATCGGTGTCATTTCCAGCAAAACCAAACGCGCAAAATTTCTTGGACAATTAAAAAACGAAGGTGTCTCGCAAAAATTCTTGAAACGGATTCACATGCCATGCGGTATTGATATAGGAGCGCAAACACCAGAGGAAATAGCCTTATCAATTTCCGCGCAAATTGTTGCGAATATCAATAAAGAACGATTAAATTCGGAGAAATTTAAATACTAACGACCGAAAAAAGAAATCTAGGAGGAAATTAAAATGGATAAGCAAGGCGTTATTGATCTAATCCGCGATGCAGGATTCGGTATTCTCACAACTGTTGATGGCGATAAGCCAAAAGCACGGCCTATGATGCCGTATTTAGATGAAGAAACCGGAAAGATGCTTTTAGCGATTTTACCGCATTCGCGGACCATTGCACAAATTCAGGCTAACCCAAACATTGAACTCTGCTATATTGACCGGCAAATGAATTTTGCCCGCGTATCCGGAACCGCAAAGCTAAGCGATGACAAGGAAGGGCGTGAAAAAGTCTGGAATAATATTCCGATGTTACGCCAATATTTTACCGGTCCAGAAGACTCAAATTTCAAACTCATCGAGATCGAAACAGGAGAAATTGAGGTAATGACCCCACAGCAAAAAGAGCCGGATATTGTATCCCTAAAATAAAACCTTCCTAAAACACCACAAAAAATTTAAAACCCGCTCTTTTAAGATACACAAGAGGGCGGGTTATTTTTCTATTTCCACTGAAACAAAACCACTTTAATACCAACATGTTTGAGGCGAAAAGAAACAAGGCAAAAGCAAAAGACATGAAACACAGAAACCAAGCATTTTCAACAAGTTCCAATATTACCTAGTTAACATAACATATATTATAAGAAGTTGATAATATAATAAAAAATAGCCGATTTTTTCACCGGCCATCAATTGCGGCCCGCCCAACACCCACAGGATCGCGGGCGCACACCTGCCATCTCACAAAGCCAACGGCCAAAAACCTAAACATGCCGCGCCAATTCTTCGCTCAGCTCACTAACATCCCCTGAAACTTTCTTATTTCTACGCTGAAACCCTCTGACTTCTTTCGCGAGAGTTTCCTCCGTAAAGTCAGCCCTGAGAACACCAACCTGGACATCACCCATACGGATTTTTATAATTTTGCCATCCACTAATGCCTCTGCCACAATTTTACGCGCACTCCTTAGTGTTCTCCCAAAACTTGGCCTAGAAATCTTCATCGCCCAAGCACCTTTTTCTTGCGAAAACCCTTGGTAATCGGCCAGCTTAATTGCCTCAAATTGGTCTAAAGACAATTCAATTTCATCTGGACGGCCCGGCTTTCCGCGAGGACTAAATTGACTTATTTTTGGCATCTTCTGAATATAGCGAACTTTTTTGGGACGTCCTTTTTGCATATTTCACCACCCCCTTTAAACCATGATTTATTTTGAGCATATGCTCAAAATAACCCGGATGTATTTCTGAGCATTTGCTCATAAATACTATATACTACCTATCCGGACTTGTAAAAAGAAATTGTATTTTTTTATAACGAAGATCCTGCGGCACTGCTCGAGACACATTCACACGAATGATCTATGCTTCTCCCCTGCTCAAAAACTTCGGCGAGAAAATAACTCACGTGCTCATATGCTATGGATGGCTGCTGAGATAAGTTTGGAAAGATGTCGCAGATTATTCGCATTCGCCTCAATCTGCCCATCTTCCTTTAATGTATGCAGGTTCAAAACCCCAAAAACGCGATTCTTTGAAGATAAAGGCACCACCATGGCCTGATGAATATCCGGGCGCTTCAATAAATGCTTAATATGATCATCACCTTCTTCCCCGCAGATAACAAATGAACGATTTTCCTGAGCAGCAATCCCCGCAATCCCTTCCCCAATCCTCAAACGGGTATTCTGCGCTCTCTCCTCATCCATCCCGCGGGAAACCTTAATTTCGAGTTCCCCTCTGACCTCATCCAAAAACATAATAGATCCACACTCGGCCTGAGAAAGGTTTAACGCGACATCCAGGATCGTCACCAAAAGCTCATCCAAATGAATTGTCGTATACAAGTCCTGCGCGATATCCGCAATTTCCTTTTTCAAAACCTTTTTATTAAACCGCGAATGATGAAGTTTTTTGCGCTCAAGACTCAACGCCACAACATCTTTCGCCACTTCAGAAAGAAGATCCAGGATCGCCTTAACAGTCACATAGGACACAACACGAATTTCATGAACCGCATCCATAAAGTCATCGATCTTAAGCCCAAGCAAATTAAACAAATTAATATAGTCATTGTTTTCCCATCGTTTATTCAAAATAACCGGGCCGACAATCATATAAGCAATAATTCTATCTCCATCGGCCTTGACCGGTATCGCAAACGCACGGAAGTCAAACGGGTCCTTAGCCTCTAAATATTTTCCATGAGACTCAAACTCATCCAACAAATTACCACCCCTACCGGACAGGTCAAACATAAATGAACGCGCCAAAAAGATACTTCCATAACGCCTTCGGCTCCCATCCTGATGCGGGGGGATCAAAACGTGCCCTTCACAATCAACAATAAATATATTGATCCGCAAGACATCCACAAACCTCTTCAAAAAGTCCATCCATTTAGACTTCTGAATAACGTTTCGTGACAACTCTTTTGAATTATCATGCTCCATCACGGCTGCCCCGGTTTGTTAAAAGAAACATTATATTTTTTCATTTTGTTATACAAAGTTGTACGGTTAATTCCCAACGCCGCAGCCGCGCGGTTGCGGTTCCACTGACACTCATCAAGAGCAGAAACAATCACATCCCGCTCAGGGCTTTCCAATACCTTCTTAAGAGTCTGCCCTTCCACCGGTGCTGCCGAAGAAATTAAAAATTTCTCATTATTCGGAATATCATGCTTATTGATAATTCCTGCCTGCGCCATAACAACAGCGCCCTCAATGGCATTCTCCAGCTCACGAATATTCCCGGGCCAATTGTATTCCATAAAAAGCTTTCGTACCTCTTCTGAGACACCTACCACTTTCTTATTGTTTTCCATACTATATTTCTCAACATAATGCGCAACCAAAAGATCAATGTCCTCTTTTTTCTCTCGCAAAGACGGAACCCGGACACCAATAACATTTACCCGATAATAAAGGTCTTCCCTGAAATCACCACAACCCACCAAACTCTTAAGGTCCTTATTGGTTGCCACAACAATCCGCGCGTTTGTCCGGCGCGTAACATTATCCCCCACCCTCTCAAAAACACCATCCTGCAAAATCCTCAGAAGTTTAACCTGTAAGCCAGTTGAAAACGCGTCAATTTCGTCTAAAAAAATTGTACCGCCTTGCGCAAACTCAAAACGGCCTTCCTTATCTTTAATCGCGCCCGTGAACGCCCCTTTCACATGGCCAAAAAGCTCACTTTCCAACAATGTTTCTGACAAAGCCCCACAACTCACCTCAACAAAAGGCTTACCCTTCCGCCCCTCATCCCTCTCATGAATCGCACGCGCCACAAGCCCTTTCCCTGTCCCGCTCTCGCCGGTCACAAGAATCGTCGCGTTAGAACTGGCAACCGACTCAATGATATGATAAACTTTTTGCATCTTATCGCTAACGCCAACCATATTTCCAAAATATGCCGGGTATGTCTCAGCGACAATTTCTCTTAAATCTTTGTTCTCTCCCAGGATTTCTTTCTTCTCAACAACTTTCTCCAGAATAATCTTGATCTCGCCATCATTAACCGGCTTCACAACATAATCATACGCTCCATTCTTCATCGCTTCCACAGCTGTCTCGACCGTCCCATAACCGGTAATCAAAACAATCTCAATCTCGGGATAACTCTGCTTAAGCCGGATCAAAAGCTCAATCCCATTCATCTTCGGCAACTTTAGGTCTGTCAAAACAATGTCAACCTTCTGGCTACCAACAACCTCCAGAGCTTCTTCAGCGGTTTGTGCCATATGAGCCCGATACCCTTCAATCCGAAGAATCTCATAAAGAGACTCGCGGATAAGCGGCTCGTCATCAACAATCAAAATGTCATATTTATTTCTGTCGGCTATTTCCATAATAAGCTTTCTTAAATAAAATAACTGGACTCCGCAGCGAGTATATTATCAGAAATCGGGATCCCTACCGTGAACGTCGTCCCTGCCCCCACCTCGCTGGCAACATTAATCCTGCCTCCGTAACTCTTAACAATTTCACTGACAATCGTCAGCCCGAGGCCACATCCTTTATCAATATCCTTTGTTGTATGAAACGGTTCAAATATTTCCTGGACATTGTCCGACGGTATTCCACATCCACTATCCTTTATCACCATAATAAATTCACCATCCGCACAAGACGTCTCAAGAATAATCCGGCCATTTCCCTCAATAGAATCAATCGCGTTACGCATTAAATTGGCAAAAATCCTTTCCAAGCCTGCATCAACCAGGTCAACGCACCCTTCACAAAATTTCTTTTCCACAACAATATTCTTGTGGACAATGTCATCGCTGATCGCCTCAACTACCTGCTCTAATACAGCATGCGGATTAACCCGCTGCTGTTTAAATGTTGTGTTTCGCGAACAGGCCAACAAACTTTTAACGATATTGGCCATGCGCTTTAAGCCATGTTTGATTTCCAACAAATACCCGCGAACAACCTCGTCCTCTTTAACATGATCCAAACAAAGATTCGTGTAACGCATAACGCCATCTAATGGATTATTAAATTCGTGCGCTATCCCGCCCACAAGCTTTCCGATCGTCGCCAACTTTTCCTGCAAAACAATCTGCCGCTTCAAATAATCGGCCTCCAGGCTACTCCTGCCCAATTCATCCTTCAGGCTATCCGACTCTTTGAGAACCCTCTCAAACTTATGATACAACTGCATCCGGCTATAATTCAAAGCGATCTGACTCGACAAGAAATCCAGGAACTGAAGTTCGTCCTGGCAAAAACGGTTTCCACTATCCTTATCCGCGATACTGATAACTCCAAGCAATTTATCTTTTACCAGCAACGGCGCGCAAAGAAATGACGGAGTCTGATAACTTCCCCTTGCTTTAAAGTTCAAAAAACGCGCGTCCTTCTCAATATCCTCAACAAAAATCGGCTTCTTGCTTTCCGCGACACGGCCGATAACGCCCTGCCCTAACCCTTTTACCATAGCTTCCTGCTCGCCCGCTGCCATTCCAACCCCGATTTCCAAGACAAGCTCTTTCCTGTCTTCACCAAGGATAAAAATCGATCCACGAAGCGCGCCAAAAAGGTCCATTGTCTGGCGCAAAGAAACTTCCAGTAATTCACGAACATTACTAACAGCATTCACCGCCGCACAAATATCACCCACTCTCTGAAACAACTCAGATTGTGATAAACGCTCAAATTTATCAACCCCGCTCATAACCTTTTTGCACTCCGCTCTATCATTTACTCGTTGTTCTGAGATCCTTTCAATGAATCTATTGTATTTTGCAAAAAATCATTCAAAGGATGCTTTGGGTTCTGTACAATAAACTTCTCATAAATACCAATAGCGACAGACGGATCCTTTATTTGCTGCACAGAAACCGCATTAATAAACCTCACAACCTTGTTCTTCGCATCCGCGGGACTAAGCTGTCCTGATCCTGCATACTGCACAAGAATTTGCCCTAAAACGTCAACCACGCTTCTCCAATCTTGTCGATAGAGATAGACAGTAGACAAATGCCTTAACGCTTCAATCCCAAATTGTGTGCCTGGCATCGCGTCAGCCACATTTTTGTACCGTGTTTCTGCCACACGCAAAGCCTCGACCAGCTTATCAGCCTTTTGCGAACGCTTGTAATAATCCACAATATATAACGGCATCCCCAAACCAGCCTCTGTTAACGGATATTCATCAAGCACTCGTTGATACACGCCAAGAGCCTGCTCCATAACCCCTTCCTTCTCATATGTCATTCCAATGTTTCGCAATGTTACAGAACACAAAACATCATTCTCTGCATAGTTTTTTAGAATCTCCTCAAAAACATCTCTGACCTTCGCATGCTCTTCTCTCAAGCTGTATATTTTAGCAATCTGCAAATAAATCTTTGGCCCCAAAGGTGACTCCGGCGCTTTCTTAATCAACCGACGATATTGCCTCACCAAGTCTGCATAGCTTCTTTCCGGCACAGCTTTCGGATCCTCAGCAATCTTCTCAAATCTTTTCTGAAGAGACCAGAACCGCTTTTCAATGCCATATTCACTTTTATCAAGAACAGTTAAGGCCACAAACAAACCGGTCAAAACAAGAAAACAGACTACGAGTATTTTTTTCATGTTGCTTCCTTCTTTGCCAGGTAATATGTTGTAATCGCCGTGTAATGGATCGCCTCAATAAACAAGACCACGAAATTTCCGGCAACCAGCAAAACCACCAAACTTTCCGGCCCAAATTGAGCCCGTAAAAATTGCGTATTTGTCTTTAACATCAAAACAGGAACATATAAAATCATCGGCAAAAGACAGACAGCATACAAAAACCAAAACGATTTCCAAAGACATCTAAAATTATCAACAAGCGCCGCAAAAATCTTTTTTTTCTCAATAATAATAATCGGCACAACAAAGGCAAAAAGAACCACGACAAAAACAGAAAACAGCAAATAAAAATATGGCGCTCCCTTAAGAACCACCTGCTTAATCATAAAATAAATCCCGGAGGTTGACCGAATAATAAACGCCCGCTTAATCACCAAGCTGAAAAGCTTCGTAAACCCCAGCATAACACCCACAGAACAACCTGCCGCGACAACAAGATGCACATAAGCAGACATGGCGCGCCTGAACACAGCTTTCATTGTGATCGTTTTATCATTATTAATCGCGTTAATAATGACCACCGCGCACCCGCCCAAAAAACTTGTAAAAACAAGATGAATCGGAATCTGAACTTTCTGAAACCACTTCACAACTAACATAAAATTAAACGGATAGTGAAGGAAGGCTTCTCCATGAAACCTCGTAATGATCGGCTCAAAAAAATTAGATAGGGGATAGCGAGGAGCAAAAAAGATAATTTCCAAGACGAAAAGCTGGATAAAGGCAACTATACAAAAAGGGAACAAAATCGAGGGATGACTTAGAATCACGCTTAAGGATGTCCGCAAAAGCGCAACAGGGTGCTTGTTAAGATTTTTAGATGTCATATGCTTTTCTCAGAATCAGAAAGGAATACATAACATGATTATTCCCAATAAGTTATGTGATATTAGCACAATCGTCCAGCCATGTCAAACACAATCACAGCTTTTACCTCAAACACATCATTTACAGGGTTAACAAAGTTAAAAAGAAGACAGGTGTTTACGCACAACCTGCCTTCTTCATATATTTATGAGGTTTATCATTTATTGTTAATATATGACTATCGTTTTCTATTCTTTAAGTTCTTTAAATATCCCATAGCAATAACACCGCCACCCAGCAACAGCATCGTCGCCGGCTCAGGGTTAACAATCGTTGCCATACCATCACCGGAACTTACACTTGCCAAATCCACAGCAGAACTCGTCACAGAACTCCCCAGTCCCGAGACAGACGAACCACTTTCACCCCCACCTGAACCTTGGCACCCATAAACAAACGGGAGCAACACCGACAACGCCAAAAATCCTTTTTCTTTCATTTTTCTAAACATGTCCGCTCACCTCCTTTGGCATAAGCATACCACTGGGATATGCACGAAAAAACCTATTTCTTCTTTCTCATTCCCGCAAAACCCATAAGCCCAAAACTCATTAATAGCATACTAGCTGGCTCTGGAACAACATTTTGAGGTTCCTCCAGGCAATCACCTCGGGCAATAAGTTGAACCGTACCACCAAATTCAGCCTGAGCCATCTCATAAGGCATTTCTATATCAAAGAAGTCAAAAAGATCCTCAGGGACATCCTCTTCTAACGCAAAATAAATTTCACCAGAATGCAGATTACCATCAATCAAATAACCGCCGATATCCTCATCATAACCCATCCGAGGGATATCTCTTAACGCATCAACAACTTGTGTGCGGCTTGCCCCTGTCATATCTTGCAAAGAAAATTCTCCGAGTGTAAATCCATCATCAATCTCACCGCCAAAATTTTCCCACTCATCTCCATCAACACTGCCTTCTCCCTCCAGCCAAACATCAACATCAAGATACCAGGAATATTCTGTATTCCAGTCCGGAAGGTTCCAATCAATATCATACGCTACCGCACCAACAAGCCCATAAGGCGCTTCTTCATTAAGAAAATCAGCAAGATCCTCATTCTCGTCCCATTCCTCATCAACGCCAGGAACAACGTCTTCAGGAAATTCGACCCCCTCAACGTCATACATAATGCCACCATAGAAATCCAGGGTAGTAACATAGGAAGCGTTAGCTGTTGCTGCGAAAGTTAACCCAAAGATTAATGCGAGTACTATAAAATACTTTTTCATGAACCCCCCTTTACATATACCGATGTTAATGATTTCACTGAAATCTATTATTATCGAGCTCCCTCGCCCGTAAAAACGACCCTGAATGTTCTTAAGAAAATCCTTAAATCAGTCCAAAGACACATTCTCTTTATATACAAAATATCGTATTTAATCTTCTTCCGCACATCATGAATCGTTTCATCATAACGATTCCAAACCTGAGCCAGCCCTGTCAAGCCGGGCTTGACTTGAAGCCGTTTTTCATAACCACAAATCTCTTTTTTTAATTTTTCAACAAAAAGAGGCCTTTCCGGTCGCGGGCCAATAAAACTCATATCCCCACGCAAAATATTAAAGAACTGCGGGATCTCATCAATATGCGTTTTACGCAAAAACTTCCCAACAGGGATAAGACGTGAATCATTTTCCGCCGCCCAAACAGGTCCGGTCAATTTTTCCGCATCAACACGCATCGTACGGAACTTATACATATCAAAAAGCTTCCAGTCTTTCCCAACACGTGTTTGTTTGTAAAATATCGAACCTTTTGATGTACATTTCACCAAAAGAGCCGTTACTATAAATAAAGGGGAAAGCACAATCACCGCAATCACCGATATCACAACATCAAAAACTCGTTTAGCCATAATATAGGTTTTACGAACAAAACTCACAAACATCCCTAAAATCCCACTCCCAAACAAAACCAGGGTTGATGGCTCAGGGGCGCGTGTCTTTGCCTTGACTGTCTGCTCTACAGCCATAACTCCCGCACGCAGGTTCTCCCCTGCCTGAATTTCTTTAGTATCAATAAGTGTTAATGCTGCCCATGCGGTTGAAACAACAAAGGCGCTCACAATCAACACTAAAACTCCAATAATAATTTTTCGTTCTTTTTTGCTTAAATATCCCATAATATTTTCCTCGTTAAGAAAGCGCTACCTCTATAATAGCAATAACCGTGCCAAGACAATAATTCTTAGACAATATTTCCCTTAAAAACACAAGGTGTTATTTATCAGTGACTTGCATAAACGAAAAATAAAATATATTTCGTCAAATCCATGCATTACTATGACAGTCATAGACATACCACAACAACCCGGCGTTTAAAAAAATCAACATGACAACATTCTTATACGTCTTTTTTATACTTATATAGACACAAGGCAGTATCTATATAAGACAACGGCCGGCTTATTAGGATTTCCTGCGGATATTGTTTATTGCAATGAACCAACGGAGACAAAACAGAGGATTACAGAGAACTACAGAAGCTGTGGGGCTCCCACCAACTATTCACCATTAACCAATAATCTACGGAAGGTATTCAAAAAAATGAGGCGTGGCCACTTCAACAAACGTCTCAATGGCTCTTGCGGACGCTTCGACATCCTGCCCTTTAACAGGCGCAGACAATCTAATCAAAGCGCTACTGGAAGGCTTTCTTAAAAGCGTATTTGCGACAATCATCAACTGCTGTTTCCAATAATTAGCCGTAAAGGCTCCCCCAACTTTAAACCAATAATACATTAATTGTTCGACATCCCGCTGCTCCAGATAAACCCTGTTCGCGTGAATAGGGACATCCAAAGAAGGCACATCAACCCGCGTAACAACATTTCGCAAAATTGTTGCCCCACTGCCGGTATAACAGATTTCCGGAGGATGAGAAACCTTTCTATTATTTTGAGAATAAACAATAAACAGATAAACAACCTCGCCCTTGGGGCTGACATATTTTCGTGTAAACGCGTTACGCGTTTCTAATATTGCATACTCCCCATCACTTATCGGCAACTCCTTTGCCACCCACCCATCAATTTCTGACGGAAACAAATGCGCGTCAACTGTATCGCTCTGCCGATATTCCTTAAAAAACAACTGCCAGGAAACAGCACCGGCAAACAAAAACAGCACAACAATCGCTAAATAACTTTTATCAATTTTATTTTTCACTTCTAAAATCATCCTCAGACACAATTGTTTTATTCAATAATCCGCGCTGCCGCGTAAAGCAACACAAACGCCAGGCCAAAGACTAAAAAACCTGTCGCATCATGCATAAACCCGGTGGCGTATTTCGGACCCCACACCTCACTCACAAAAGACAACACAACAACCCGAAAAACATTTGTAATCACCGCAATCGGAATGGTTGTTAAAAAAAGACCGATCCTCTTGTACACAGGAGCATCCAGCCAATAAGCAAAGATGCTGCCCAGGGCGGTTAAAGATATCAACGACCTCAACCCGCTGCAAACGTCATCTACAACAACCTTGGTGTTTTCCATAATAATCACGCTTCCTTCCCGCTCCGCCGTCAACCCCATGCCATTAAGCACCTGCTCCGCGATCTCTGCAGCAAACAATTTCATCTGAAAACTGATGTTCACAATAACAACCAACGGGATGGGAATCATAAAAAACAGGAACCCTACCGGGAACAAAACTACACGCATCACCTTTTTCCCATAAAAATGCAAAATAAGCCCCACAAGGACTAGCAGCATCGAGAACCCTGAGGAAAAATATATCCTTAATATTGAACTGATCAAATGGACGATAATTCCCACGACAATCAAAACCATCCCCAAACGCGACCTGACGCAAACAATTTTTTGCAACTCATCTTTCTTTTGCCAAATTAAATAACCCGCAACAAAGGGAATCAAAATTCCGTGGCTATAATAAGAATCTCGAGCAAACCAACGATCCCACATCCAAATTAATGTCGGCAGATAAACGGAGAGGAAAAGAACACCTGCAATGATTTGCCTAACCAGTCTCCGGGGCCTGGTATCCAGGATCTGGTTTTTGGAATCTGGTTTCTGATTTTTCATATTTGACATTGGTATATGATTTTTATATTAGCTTTTTTTATGGCCTCGTGTCACGTCTTGTCACCGGTCTTATGACCGGAGTCACGCGCCACGGCCTCTCGCGCTTTCTCCCAGGCCACACCCTGCCTGGAACCCACAAATCTTAAAAAACCCATCAATGCTGAAAAATTCATCAGACAAAAAACATAAGGCACACAACACGACCTTGAAATGAACTTTAAGATACCATATTTTTTATGCCTTGCCAAGCCCCCCGCAACCGCCATCAGATAAAAAACAACCTGGGCCACAAAAAGGCCATCATAAAAAGGACGCCCCACCAAAATCAAATTCACCAAAAATACACCAATCAAAAGAAACGGGATGACAACCCTTAAAAACTTATGTGAAAATAACTGAATCGCTACAGGACTTTTAAACACATTAAACAAATGGCTGAAAATTTTAAAAATCTGATAATTCCCATAAAGTGTTCTTGCCTTACGGCTATGCTCTTCACGTGGACTATCAGCAGCCTTATCATACGCCTTTGCTGACTCATCAAAAATCGCCCGAAATCCCTTTTCAACAATCTTTAGCGGAACAAACATATCATCCAACACAATATCCTTCGGCACGTTAACAAAAAGCTCCTTGCGTATCGCATAAATAGCCCCTGTCGCTCCCAGCATCGAGTGAATACGACTCTCTAACGCCCTTATCCCTTTTTCATAATCCCAGTAGACATTAATCCCCTTCGCTGTCCCTCCTCCGGTTTGCGCAAAGACCAGCTCCCCGCTGACACATCCGACCCGCTCATCCGCAAAATTCCTTACAAGTTCACGGACCGCGTCCCGAGCAAAACTTTGGCGCGCATCTGTAAAAACAATAATTTCATGACGAGAATGCTGCAGCAAATCATTAAGTGCTGCCGGCTTCCCCCGGCGCCCTGAATTCTCAAAAAGCCTGACACGCTCATCCGGCACCCCGCGCACAATCTCATCAGTGCGATCCGTTGATCCATCAGAGGCGATTAAAATTTCCATTTTTTCAAGGGGATAATCAAGAGACAACAAATTCCGGATTTTTTCCGCAATAACATCTTCTTCATTCCAAACAGACAAAACAACTGAAACAGAAAGAAGCGCATCCCTTTTCCGCACCTCTTTTCCCCGGACCTTTGCCACCAGCCAAAGACAAACCGGATAGCCAAGGTAGCAGTAAAAAATCAACCCGACAAACAGCCATAAAATAATTTCCAACATTCGAAATGCCTATTTTAAAATTTTAATGACAAGGCTGCGGACAGTATTGTATCCCCTCTCCCGCAACACAAACTTCAAACTATTTTTAACAATCTCATTCACACGCTCACGCATCGGAACTTCGCCACGGACAGCCTGCTTAAATCGCTCAATACTCCAATTCCCCTTAACCACGACACGACTCCAACAGGGCAAACGCACAGACATCGGCCGCTCAGATATAAAAACATGTTTATATCCAATAGCCTTGGCCATACGAAGAATCTTATCATTACAAAAACCCCTCGGGATCGATAAGGCATCCACAACGATACCCAAATTCTTTTCAATATAACGTTTTGATGCTGCCAGCTCTTCTTTGATCTGGGTGTCTTGCAAATTCGTCAGGATTTCATGACTCAAACCATGCGACCCGACAACCATCCCCCCCTCACGCAAGGCCTTAAGCTCCTCCCACCCCATATAACCTTTTTGTCCGATACGCCTGGCAATAACAAAAAAATAAGCCGGAAACCCAAATTCTTTCAACACAGGGTAAGCCTCTGTAAAATTATTTATCTCACCGTCATCAAACGTAATAATAACTTTTTTAGCCCCTTTCTCGCAACAGGCAAATCCCTTTGTTGCCTCATATCTCCCCTCATCAAGAACACTCATGTGCCGGACAAAATCTTCTTTCTTAACGTCATAAATATCAGCACCGACATCCCGGCCTTTAAGCGCGGAAACCTGGCCAGCCACGATCCCGTGATACATTAAAATAATTGGCGTTTTTATTCCAGGCCCCATCTGATTATCTCCTCATCACAACAACAGTTACCCGGAAAATGCATTTCCCGGGTTAAAATTTTTCCTGCTCTAAACGCTATCATGAAAGCGCCCACACAGCAACTTAAAAGACATTTTTATCGTACCCGGTGAGTTACTGCGAAATCGATTCTTCTAATACGGTAAGTGTTGACTTAAGCATATACAAAGACTGCAGATTATCTAAAGCATACTCATCCTGCGGCTTCTGGCGCGATTGATTCTCATAGCGCTGGATTTGATTATCAATAAGCTGAATCCGAGACAACAATTCTTCCGGTGTTTTATGAATATCTTTAAAAATTTCACGTTCTTTCATCTGCTTTACTGCCTTGCTTTTCATTAACACCTTTTCCATGTACAGATCCCATTGCAACTGCGCATGGTCACTCTCCCGCCCCTTTTGCTCGACAATATTGTTTTCCCGAGGATCTTCCGCGACAAGATCATTCTCAGAAGCACTATCACGAACCGTCGCAATCGCCCGCTGAATTTGAGGCGCTTCAATTTTCTGAATTTCTTTACGTTCGCCACCCTGAAGAGCTGCCCGAATGAAGACATTAAGCCCAACGATAGCCCCAACAAAAAAAACCATAAGTATAATAATTAACAAACTTCGCTTATCCATATATACCTCTATAAAGCTTTCCAATTATCCGGGCGGGAAACATATCCTGTTGTCCCTCCTCCGATCAACCCTTCAAACCCGGGAGGAACAATATCCCCTGTACGCATATCTACATAATTAAATGTCTTCGTCGACCAAACCTCACCTATCGTTATACCTTTGTTCGCGACCAGATTTCCATTCGTCACCGACGTATCATAAATATTATCAAAATGTGCTTTGCCATGTGTAAAAACCATTCCATTATGGATCCCCGGCAAAACCGCTGTTTCCTTATACCCTGACCAGGCGATAATATTAAGCTGCGCGTTGTGAGGTGTCTTGCCCATCTGATTTAACGTTACTGTTCCGGTTGAAATGATTGTTAAATTTTGATCCTCCTCAACAACCCCGCAAGACTGCACAATCACATTCGCGCGTCCTTCCTGCCCGTCAAAAAACAAAATCTTTTTACCTCCCAATGATTGCCCGGGCGCAACGGTATACGTTCCGTCCCCTTTAATATACATAACATCTTCTCGAGGATAACTCATTAAAAGTGTCCGATTAAATTGCACAAAATCATTAAATTCATCCAGTGTACCGTTTTTATCAGCATCCGGGTACATCAAAGAAACCAACCGTTCATCAACACCTCCTCGCTTATCTTCAAAGAACACGCGCGAGTATTTTGCGGTATTCACAATGCCGCCCTTAAGACGAGCCTTATCATTTACCACCACCGCCACTCTTTGTCCATTAATCACAACAGGGCCGTTAACCGAAACCGTATTTCGAAAAACTTCCGGTGCCGATGCCGGATAAGCAATCTGAATACTTTTTTCAACGCCGCGATAAGAACCCGTCGCGGTTACAACGCGCCGCGTAGGATCAGAGTCATCTTTTATTAAAGTAATTATCCCATCACCATATTCTATAGTCTTTGTCTGCTCGTCATCCAGCATCGACGTGTTTTTCATAAAAATATTCACACCGGCTTCTGCCAGCCAAAAGGCTGTCTTTGTGAAATAATATCGCCGGGCATAATTCATTTCATTAAAATTAAAAACAGCCACACCTGCTGACAATGTAATCAAGGCAAACAAAACAATATAGGCGATAATTAAAACGGCTCCTTTGTTATTTAACTTTTTCATCAGGACGCCCCCCTTGGAACATATACGTTACGCAATCCACGGCGGCCACCCTCAGGACGAAAATAATTCGTCTCTGACCGCAACGTTACACGCTCTCGCATTTTAAAACTTACTGCTTCCCCAAAGGCAGGTATCCCGGTTGCTGTCACAGCTAATTCCACAACACCTTTGTCCTCCACAACCGAAAAACTTGAGATATTCTTTGCTAAAACACGAGCCTTATCTTGTATTTGACGAATAATCTTACCCGTGTTTTCTCCGGCCGTATCCCAAACATATGTGACAATCCCCGTTTCAGGCCGATAAAAACTCACCACAAGGCGCGTCGTATCCCGGATAATCTCAACGTTACGGGCTTCCCTCAACTCTTCAACCATCCACACCAAAGCTCTACGGGATTCTTGCCTCACCACGACATTCTCTGAATAATTCGACCACGCCCGGTTCGCGACCAATAATGTCGCGTAAATCCCGGCGATGAGAAACGTTGAAATAACTGTTGTAAGCATAACTTCCACTAATGTAAAGGCAGGTTTTTGTTTGATCCGCATAACGAAACTTTCTTCTATTTACTTTTTTATAGT
>JAGLHE010000135.1 GCA_023143685.1 Candidatus Omnitrophota bacterium | reverse complement strand
ATCGTTACAATCAGATGAACAACCTTACCAGAAATGTATCAGGCAGGAAACGTATCCTTCTTATTGCCGGTGTGCTGTTTTTCTATTTTTTCAATCCACAATCTTTTGTTTCAAATTATTTGCACACTAATGTTGTTCAATCATTTAGTTTTCCCTCGGGTTCGATGGAGCCAACGATAATGAAAGGTGACAGAATATTGGTCGATAAGGCGGCATACAAGACCTCTGAGCCAGAACGAGGCGATATCATAGTATTCTTGTATCCACAGGATTCAACGAGGACTTTTCTCAAGCGATTGATAGCAAGCGGTGGCGAAACTGTTGAAATCAAGAATGGCGATGTGTATGTGAATGATGAGCTTGTTCAGAGATCTTCAATCAAGAATATCCACTACTACAATCGAGGTGACTACGGTCAGGCAGGCAAGAAGATAACGATCCCAGAAGGGCAGGTCTACGTTCTGGGTGAAAACAGTGCTGCAAGCCATGACAGCCGATACTGGGGATTTGTACCCAGAGAGCATATCCTCGGCAAGGTGTTCAAGATATACTACCCATTTGACCGGTCGGGTCCGATACAATAGGGCATTACTGATACATACTTGGTATGGGGAGGCATTTCTGGCCCATTGTAAATCAATGATTTGCAGTGGGTTATTTTTTGCTTTCGAACTTGGGATGAATTTTATTCAGTGGTATATTAATGGTATATTAAGTGAAAATGATTTTTTGTAAATAGCCAAAGAGCCGTTGGCGAAGGAGATAAGAATGAAAGAAAAGAAAATTGTTGTCGGATTTTGGTTGAGGTTGTGTTCGGATATATTGGATGCGATATTGCTTGGACTATTTGGGTTTTTGTTGTCGATACCGCTCAAGGGCTTGTTTTACCAGATGGGCGAGAATGGTTTGTGGCTTGGGCTTTGCATTACGTTTTTGTATGCAGGCATCTTGCAAAGTAATATAGGGCAAGGACAAAGCCTTGCAAAAAAAATACTCAAAATTCAGGTATTGCATCGTGATGGTTCTTACTTGAGTTTACCGCAGTCATTCTTCCGATATACAGTCATCGCTTTGATTTTTTACAATCAATGGATTGGGGCAGGGTTGATATCTCTATTCCCTTTCTTGAACAACAATATATTTCAAACAGTTTATGGCTTTGGAATTTTCTTTCTGCTCATAAGCTCTGTCGTATTGGTCGCTTTTCATCCCCTTAAAAGAGGACTGCACGATATGTTAGTTAACAGTATCGTTGTCCGTAAAGGTTTGTATAATCTCGAAGAAATTAATGCATTAGATGATTCTTCAAAGGCCAAAAGGGCATTTGTAATTTTCGGAGTGTGTTGTTTGTTATTGATAGGCGGAAGTTATTTTGCTTTTCAGAAAGTATCACCTATGCAACCTCTATTGGCAGAATTGATGACCCAGAAGCAAGAAATAGAGCAGGCCACACAATTAGTTAATATATCTCCTAATTATAATTGGCAGAGTTTTAGGCAATCAGACGGAACTGAGAAGAGGACTGCTGGTGTAAATATATTTGCGTTCTTGGAAAAATCAAAATTTGATGATGAACAATCTCGACTTGCAGAAGTTGAAAAGGCGGTAGATGTTGTTGTCGGGTCGTATTCAAAGCTTGCAGAGTGTGATTATATCAATGTCCAAGTTCGCACAGGGTATAATATCGGCATATGGTCTTTTTATTTAAGACAGAATTACCCATACAAAACGGACGGAACGCCGATGACCAGTCTGGAATAAACGGTTCAAAAAGGAAGAATAGGGGACAGCGCCCACTAGTGTCCACTATTTCGGGGTAAGTCCACTGCCCCCCATTCTTCCCTATTCTTCCCCATTCTTCTAAGCGTCTTTAAACAGATGACTATAAAAATGGTGTATTGGAGATAACAAATGAAAGAACGTAATAAACTACTATTGATGCTTGCGGCTTTTCTTGCGTGTTTTTATCTGCCCGTTGAGTTATTGCCTTTTAGGAATCCTGTATTTGAAGCCTTGGCATTAGTCCGTTGGTATGCGCGCGAGCATGTCTTACTCTGTCTTGTGCCGGCATTCTTTATTGCCGGGGCTATTTCTGTTTTTGTGAGCCAGGCATCCGTTATTAAGTATTTCGGTTCTAAGGCCAATAAATTTCTTGCTTACAGTGTAGCGTCTATTTCTGGAACGATACTAGCCGTTTGCTCTTGCACAGTGCTACCTCTGTTTTCAGGAATATATAAAAGAGGGGCTGGCTTAGGCCCTGCTACTGCTTTTCTTTATTCGGGCCCAGCCATTAATGTTTTAGCGATTATTATGACCACACGTATTCTTGGTTGGCAGTTAGGAGTTGCAAGAGCCGTGGGAGCCATTATTTTTAGTGTGGTTATTGGCTTGTTGATGCATCTCATATTTATTAAGGAGGAGAGGGCGAGGAAAGTCGAAGGTGAACTATTTGCGGGAGAAGTCGAAGAACCCAGGGCCTTGTGGCAGAATGCCTTATATTTTGCCGCTATGGTTGGTTTTCTGGTGTTTGCTAACTGGGCAAAGCCTCAAGAGGGAGATACCGGATCGTGGGCATCAATATTTGCGGCGAAGTGGTATTTATCTGCCGGTTTTTTGATTATGATTGGCGTCATGCTTGTTGGATGGTTTAAGAAAGGTGAAGTATCTGAGTGGACGCAGAGTTCATGGACTTTTGCAAAGCAGATCATGCCGTTACTTTTAATGGGCGTGTTAGTTGCAGGGTTGCTGTTAGGTCGCCCTGATCAAGAAGGTTTAATTCCTTCATGGATCATTGCAAAATCCGTAGGAGGAAATTCGCTCTTAGCTAATTTCTTTGCTTCAATTGTGGGCGCATTTATGTATTTTGCTACACTCACCGAAGTCCCTATTCTGCAGAGTCTTATCGGTGCAGGTATGGGTAAAGGCCCTGCTTTAGCATTACTTTTAGCCGGACCAGCGCTAAGTTTGCCAAATATGCTTGTTATTCGAGGTGTTTTAGGAACAAAGAAAACAGTTGTTTATGTAATCCTGGTTGTTGTTATGGCGACAATAAGTGGAATAGTATTTGGAATTATTATCAAATAGGAGGGTTGTTATGAAGATTGAAATACTCGGAATGGGATGTTCTAAGTGCAAGATATTGTATGAAAATACAATGTCTGCTTTAAAAAATGCTGGAAAAGATGCGGAGGTGGTTAAGATCGAGGATTTAGAAAAGATCACGGAATATGCTGTCATGACAACGCCCGCTCTGGCTATTGACGGCGAAGTTAAGTCAGCTGGTAAAGTTTTGTCTCCTGATGAGATTCAAAAATTATTCTAAACTGGATGGAGGTTTGATTTATGAAAAAGTTTTTCGCAGGGATTATGGTTTCTGTTCTGCTATGCTCTTTTGGTTCAATTTCTTTTGCCCAAAGCTCACCGAAAGTCATCGCGTATTACTTACACACAATTGCCCGATGCGTTTCGTGTCATAAAATTGAGCAATATACAGAAAGTGCGTTAAAAGAATATTTTGCAAAAGAAATAGAATCCGGAGATCTTGTTTATCAAGTTCTCAATATTGAAGATAAAGAAAATGAACATTTTGTGCAGGATTACAAGCTTTACACGAAATCCGTTGTTTTGTCGCTTGTCAAAAACGGCAAGGAGGTTAAATTTAAGAATCTGGAAAAGGTTTGGCATCTATTAAGAAACGAGAATGGGTTCCATGAATATATTAAAGAAGAAACACAAAGTTTTCTCGATAGTTTAGAGGGGGGAGGCCAATCATGATGGCCTTGCTTTCGGCTTTATGGTTTGGGATACTGACCTCGATCAGCCCTTGTCCACTTGCAACTAATATTGCGGCTGTGTCGTTTCTTTCAAAGAAAATTGATCGTCCTCGTATGGTTTTCTGGTCGGGGTTAGCTTACACATTAGGGCGGATGACGGCTTATGCTATCTTAGGATCACTCATTATTTCTTCCTTAGCTGGAGTGCCAACGGTGGCAAATTTTCTTCAGAAATACATGAACAAAATCTTGGGGCCCTTGTTAATCGTTGTTGGTTTGTTTCTTTTAGATATGCTGCGCCTAAAATTCTCAGGATTTTCTTTATCACGAGAAAAACAGAATACATTAGCGGAAGCCGGTGTATTCGGATCTTTTGCTCTGGGGGTTGTTTTCGCCCTGTCTTTTTGCCCTATCTCGGCAGCTCTATTTTTTGGGAGCTTGATACCTTTGGCGGTGAATAGTGATTTCGGGATTGTTTTTCCTTTTATATATGGTATCGGCACAGGTTTACCTGTTCTTGTTTTTGCGGTAGGACTATCTCTAGGTATTCATTCAATGGCGCGCTGGTTTAACAAAGTAGCAAAACTTGAAATCTATATGCGGAAGGTAACGGGGGCAATCTTTGTTCTTGTTGGAATTTACTATATCTGGATGTATATTGTTCCAAAATAAATAGAAAATAAGAGTCAAGAGAATAAATAGTGTCGTTTCTCACAACGCACTCAGAATCAATAGGTTGAAAATAAATAGTGTCGTTTCTCACAACGCACTCAGAATCAATAGGTTGCAATAAATTCATAGGTTTAAGCCTGAAGACCTCAGCGAGTGATGCTTTTTTGTCTTGTTAAAATAAGAAAAGTATTTCATAATTATCCATAGTAACCATTCCCTTGTTTTTGACCGTGTGCGGTTCGTTCGAGCCGATAGGTGAACTCGTAGTCAAAAGAATTTTGATAGGTGTATGTATCGGGGAGTTATTTGCATCATAAGGCGTTGTAGCTATGAATATATAGTTGCAGCGCCTTTTGTGTTGGTGTATTATCAAACATTGAAAGAAGGCTCTGACCACTATTATTTCACTAATATTTGGAGTTTAGTTATGTTGAATATATATATTGATGCTGACGCATGTTCTGTGAAAAGTGAAGTTTATCGTGTTGTAGAACGCTATAAACTTGACGTGACATTGGTTGCCAATTGTTGGATGCGGGTTCCAGATGAATCGTGGATTACACTTGAAGTTGTGGGTGGTAATCTTGATGAGGCTGATGATTGGATTGTTGAGCAGGTAAAACCGAATGACATTGTGATCACGGCAGATATTTTGCTTGCTGGTCGTTGTTTAAAAGAAGAAGCGTATGTGATTGGGCCAAACGGAAAATCATTTGATAAAGATAATATTGGTGATGCAGTTGCGATGCGCTC
>JAGLHE010000134.1 GCA_023143685.1 Candidatus Omnitrophota bacterium | reverse complement strand
CAATGACTCCATTTCCACAATCCGGTTCGGGACAGTCGCAGTCCTCAGAACAATCAGTGCAGTTTTCTACTCCACTACATATACCATCCCCGCAATCATCACCAACAGGGGCCGGGTCATCAATGACTAAATTAGCTGTTTCGGTTTCGAGTTGTTCAAAGGAAAGGCTTAAGACTTGCTCTACAGCATTTCTAACAGGGCCGGTCGGACCGATCACCCCGATAAAAACAATCGTGGTAACCGCAAAAACAAGAAGATATTCTACGAATTGTTGGGCATTCTTTTTAAACCTGAACATACATCAGCCTTTTTTTATCCTCTACGGGTAAGATATTAGATGTATAAAAAGTATACCATATAAAAAGATAAAGAAAAAGAAAAGACAGGGAAAATCAGGAAAACCTGAAAAAAAAGAAAACGCTTTCTCGCAAATGCCCTCATCCTCTTGTTTTGGCAATATAAGATGTTATACTTCGACTAAGATCGCAACATTGAAAGGCTAAGTCAAGGGGAGTTGTTGATGAAAGAAATACTTTACAAAAAAAGACAATCCATAAAAAACCGGCGTAAAGCGATATCGGTTAATGAATATTCTGAAGATAAAGAATGCAAAACCCATGTGAGCAAGGGGTTTGTTTATATTGCAAACAGAATAAAAAAGGCAGAAAGCAAACCGGTAACACCCGAATTATTTATTCGCAAGTCATTTGACACCAAAGAGATGCAGGAAAAATTCTCTTTTAAGGTAAAAGGTGCTTTTTTCATCACGCGTGGCCGGCACCTTTTTCGAGTAAATTTTTGTCACATGCTTCGTATTGACATTTCCTGGAAGAATAAAAATTTCTCCCCCAAAAAGTCAGCAACTCTGACTTAGCTGCCCGAAAAGGGGCGCGGCTTGCCGCGTCCCTTTTCTTTTTTTATCTGTACTCATCAACGTTTCTTATCTGTGTTTATCTGCGTCTTTTCTCTGAAATGGCACAAAAATACGGGATTCATTACCACCTAACAAACGCTTGATATTCGGACGATGCCTTAAAACAACAAAACCACAAAAGACCACCCCTGAAATAATAATCTCCAGTTTCTGCCCTGTCAAAACCATAACAACCGGCATCAGAATAGAAGCAAAAATAGAGGCTAAAGAAACATAGCCGCTTAAAACAAAAGAAATAATCCAACCTGAAAGGCAAATAAACAAAACCGGACGCAAAACAGAAAATTTAATCGTTAATCCAATCAACACCCCAAGACTTGTGGCAACCCCCTTGCCTCCTTTAAACTTAAGAAAAACCGTCCAGTTATGCCCAACAACAACAGCAACTCCCAATAAAGCACGTGCAACAACACCCTGAAGGCAAAAAAGATCACCAACAACCGTTAAGGCAATCACCCCCTTTAAAATATCAATCACAAGGACTGTAATCCCGGGTACCTTTCCCAAAACACGAAAAACATTTGTCGCCCCAACATTACCGGATCCGTGCTCACGGATATCTATTCCCTTATAAACCTTTCCAAAAAGATAAGCCGTTGGAAAAGACCCTAAAAGATAGCTAGTTAAAATACCTGAAACAATATTCATACTCCCCCCTGTCCTCTGTTTTCCGTCCTCTGTTTTCCGTCCTCTGTTTTCCGTCCTCTGTTTTCCGTCATCTGTCCTCTATCTATCAAGCTATCCATTAATCATCTTTATCCCTTTGCGGATATAATCGACCACAGAAATTAAAACAAAAACCAACACCATCGGCCAAACATACACCGAAATCTTCCACTGCAAAAACATCCCGATAACAACAAGGACTTGCAAAAATGTTGACACCTTACCCCACGTCGTTGCTTCCATAGGCAACCGTCTATGAACCATATATAGCAAAAGTGACCCTGTAAGCAAGATAATATCACGGCTAATCACAGCCACAACCAACCAGATCGGAAACCGCACAACAGGAAAATCAACCCCGACTTTATAAAGACAAATAAACGCGCTGATCAATAAAAGTTTATCAGCCAGTGGATCCAGGATCGCACCTGCGCGAGTTTTTTCATTGCGCGTGCGAGCAAAATATCCATCAAAAAAATCCAGGCCGGCAGCAAGCACAAATATACCTAACGCCCAATATCGAAGGTGATCTTTTTCAGGAGAATAATAAAGAACAATGCCGATCAAAAAAGGCACTGCTAAAATGCGGCAAATAGTTATTTTGTTTGCGAGGGTCAATGACATATTTTCTCAGGCAAAAGGCTTTACAAATCCACGGGTCACGGGTCACGGGTCACGGCTTCAAGTACTACCCCATGCTCCGGGCACTTTTCCATCTTTGGACTATAACGTTTACCTGTTACAGGACAATACTTCGCACTCGCTCCTGTACCGCTTAACGTTTCCGCTATTGTCTCTATTGATGTGCGCGCCTGTTCATCTGTTCGCAGCTGATCTTTCAAATCTTCGAGACTAACATCCTGGCCAACTACGTTTCCTAAAACCGCTTCAATATCTTTTTTGACTTCTTGTCGATCATCTCTAATAACACTTCGCGACGCCCCACACCCCACCAGCATCGAGCTAACCAAAACACCTAAAAATAATCTCTTATATGTCTTCACTATTCTACTCATCAGCGCTTTTTATTTAATAAACCTGACCCTCTTCGGCGGCCAATAAATCACCTCTGCCTTACCCACAACATCTTCTTGTGGGACAAAACCCCAATACCGGCTGTCATGGCTTGACGCGCTATTGTCTCCTAAAACAAAATAATGTCCGTCCGGCACCTCAAATACCTGATCAGCAGCGCCGATTTCTCCACGGTTATAATAATAGATATTTCTAATAATAGTGTCGTCTATTCGTTCTCCATCAATAAAAATATCGCCATACTTGATCTCAACAGTTTCACCACCCCTGGCAATCAACCGCTTAATAAAATCTTTCTTTCTGTCCTGTGGAAATTTAAAAACAACAACATCCCCTCTTTCAGGTTCCGTAAACCCCGGCAACCTTTTTTGGGTAAATGGGACCCTCGCGCCATAATGCAATTTATTCACCAAAAGGCGGTCCCCCTCAATAAGTGTCATACGCATTGACCCGCTTGGAATTTTAAACGCCTGAAAAAAGAATGTCCGGATAAACATCGCCAGGATAAAAGCAATAACAATGGACTCAATCCATTCCCAAAGGACAACCTTAATATCTTCTTTTTTCCGCTGTCTTTTTTGTTGTTCCTGCTCTATCATTTTATTTTTATAATTTGCAGCCATTAATATCTCTCACTCACGGCAATCCACATTTTCTAAATCTTCAACGCGGCTAAAAAAGCCTCTTGCGGGACTTCCACGTTTCCTATCTGTTTAAGCTTCTTTTTTCCTTCTTTTTGTTTCTCCCACAATTTACGTTTACGTGTAATATCCCCGCCATAACACTTTGCCGTAACATTCTTACCTGCCGCGCGGATCTTCGCGCTTGAGATGATCCGCCCGTCACACGACGCCTGAACCTTAACTTCATAAAGTTGTTGAGGAATCAAATCTTTTAATTTGGTCACTAACGCTTGTCCTTTTTCGTACGCCCGATCTTTATTTATAAGACACGAAAACGCGTCACACATTTTCCCATTAATCAAAATATCCAATCGTGCAATTTGTGACGGGAAGTACCCTTTAAACTTATAATCAATTGATCCATATCCGCGGGTTACCGATTTAATCATATCGTTAAAATCCACAATCACCTCAGCAAGGGGGATGTCAAAAATAATCCGCATACGGTCAGAAACATATTCACTTTTCTGATAAACGCCACGTTTTCGTTTTGCCAATTCCATAACTTTATCCATAGCCGAAACCGGAGTCAAAATCGAAACCTCCAAAAAAGGTTCTTCAACCCGCGCAACCTCTGTACTATCCGGCAGCAAGGCCGGGCTTTCAATTTCAAACTCTTCGCCGTTACGCCTGACAACACGATACTTCACATTCGGTGTCGTCAAAATCAGGTTAAGATCATATTCCCTTTGCAACCGTTCCTGAATAATCTCCATATGCAAAAGCCCCAGAAATCCGCATCTAAACCCGTGACCAAACGACTGCGATGTTTCCGGCTCATAGACCAGGCTTGGATCATTCAACCTCAACTTTTCAATACTTTCCCGTAAATCCATAAAATCTTTACTATTAACAGGATAGACTCCACAAAAAACAAGCGGATTCAATTGACGATACCCTTCTAACGGTTGTGCCGTAGGCCGTGCCACCTCTGTGATCGTGTCTCCGACCTTCACCTCTCGCGGATCATGCACATTACATGTAATATACCCAACCTCTCCACACGAAAGTTTCTTCACCTTAACCGCTTCAGGAAAAAACACGCCAACTTCCTCAACCCCAAACACTTTTTCTGTATGCATCATCCTGATTTTCATATTCGGTTTTAAAACACCATTCATCACCCGCACATAAATTATAATACCTTTATAAATATCGTACTTCATATCAAAGATCAGTGCCTGCAAAGGATCTTTTTCCTCTCCTTCCGGAGAAGGCATAAATTTAACAATCTTCTCAAAAAGATCTTTAATCCCTGTCCCTTCCTTTGCCGAAACTAACTGGATATCCTCTTCTTTAAATCCTAAAGAATCAATAAATTCAATTTTGGCATGGTCAAGGTCAATGTTGGCGATATCAATTTTATTAATAACAGGAAGGATTTCAAGATTGCTGTCAATGGCAAGGTAATAGTTTGCAACGGTCTGGGATTCAACCCCCTGCGACGCGTCAATCACTAATAACGCGCCCTCACAGGCACGCAAAGATTTTTCAACCTCATAACAAAAATCCACATGTCCCGGCGTATCGATCAAGTTAAAAATATACTTTTTCCCGTCGTCAGCTTTATAGGCCAGACGAACAGCTGAAGCCTTGATCGTAATCCCCCGTTCACGCTCAAGGTCCATATCATCTAAAAGCTGATTTTTAAATTTGCGCTCGTCAATAGCACCCGTAGCCAAAAGAAGCCGGTCTGCCAGGGTCGACTTTCCGTGGTCGATATGAGCAATAATTGAAAAATTTCTTATGAGTGATTTATCCATTTTTTATGTATTTCATCATCTCATCAACTACACCATCAATGCTCAATGGTGTTGAATCAATGACAACCGCATCGTCAGCCTTTTTTAACGGCCCGGCCTTGCGTGTAAAATCCTTATTATCACGGTCCTGTAATTCTGCTTTTAATTTTTCCGCCTCAACATCTTTTCCCTTTTCTTCTAATTCCTTAATCCGGCGCTGCGCGCGCTCCTCAAAATTAGCGTCCAGATAAAACTTATTTGTTGCATCCGGGAACACCACAGTTCCTACATCTCTCCCTTCAACAACAATATTCTTTTTCGTTCCGATCGCTCTTTGCATTTCTACCATAATTTCACGGACCTTTGGTGCCCGGGCAATATAAAAAGTATTATTTGTCACTTCAATTGTTCTGATCTCTTCTGAAACGTCTTGCTCATCAAGAAAAACTTTCAGTCCTGCGGTTGTGTCTCCCTGCAAATCAATTGTTGTTTTATTAGCCAACGCCACCAAATCCTCTTCGCTCTCCAGGTTCACATCTTCACGCAAGGCCTTAAGTGTTAAGGCACGATACATGGCTCCGGTGTCTAAATACGAGAACTTTAACCGATGCGCTAGGGCTTTCGCCACTGTACTCTTACCAGCGCCAGCCGGCCCATCAATCGTGATAACTTTTGTATTGCCCATCTTTCTCCCTTTAATATCTTTTTCGCGTTGTTTCGCGTATTTTAAAATCAGCCAAGTTTATCCCGTTTATTCTTTGCGGTTTGAAAATGCTGTATCAGGGCTTTTTGATCTGCCATACTCATTGCTTTACGTATCCCGGAAAGCTTCTTAACCACTTCATCCAACGCGGCAATAATATTTTTCGAATTCCCCAAACAAATATCATTCCACATCTGGGGAGAGGATGACGCGATCCGCGTTGTATCTTTAAGCCCTCCGGCCGCGTAAACCAAATAACTTTCAGGAATTGCTTCCATCAACGCATACGACATGATATGCGGCACATGGCTGACATTTGCCAAGATCTTATCGTGCTCTTCCGGTGACAATATTTTTATCTTGCACCCCACCCTTGTCCAAAAACGCCTAACCTTTTCCAGGGCCCCACGGTTCGTATTTTCCGTCGGAGTAAGAATACACTGCGAGCCTTCAAACAACTCAGCTGTCGCATGCTGCACCCCCCGCTTCTCTGAACCTGCCATCGGATGTGAACCGACAAAAGAAACATGTGGTGGAAGCATTTCTCGCGCGGCATTAACAATCTCTTCCTTGGAACTACCCACATCCGTCACAATACACCCACGCTTAAGATGCGGCCCAATCATCGACAACATCCCGTGAATAATGCTCACCGGTGTCGCAAGGACAACCAAATCGGTATTGATAACTGC
>JAGLHE010000133.1 GCA_023143685.1 Candidatus Omnitrophota bacterium | reverse complement strand
GGAGTATTGCGCACGCAGGGCTTGTTTGTTATAATGCAAATTCTTCAAGTAAGATGTTTTTTGCTTTACATAAATAAATTTAACATTCTTTAATTTTAAAAAAATAGTTAAGCCAGTCGTAATTTAAAATTGTTTTTTTAATCTAGTCGGGGAGGAAGTTCATGTCAGAAGCCAAGCAGAAGCCGGGCCATTATGCGACAGCCCAGGAAGACCGCGTTCCGATTTTTGAAAAATTTATATATGGTTTGGGATCTATGGCTAATGACAGCCAGGCGGCTTGGATTGGCCAGATGGTTGCTATTTTAATTCTTGGGTTAGGTATAAGTCCTCATATTGCAGGTCTAATCGGATTTGTCCCACGTATTTTTGATGCCGTTATAGACCCTATTATTGGGTTTAGCTCAGATAATGCTCGTACCAAATACGGTCGCCGAAGACCATTTATTTTCTTTGGAGCCATTGCTGCTGGAATTTGCTACATGTTGATGTTCCAGCTTTACAATGAAAACGGTTCGACATTTAATGGTTGGTATTTTTTAATATTACAAATTATCTTTTTTGGTGCTTTTACATGTTATTCCATTCCCTGGATTGCCCTTGGTTATGAAATGACCCCGGATTATCATGAACGAACAAGCGTTCAAAGTTGGAGCAGGGCTCTAGCTCAAATTCCATGGCTTGTTGCTCCGTGGTGTTGGGCCATTATGTACAACAAAAACTGGTTTGCGAATCCCGAAACCGGTGCGGCAGATCCTGTTCTCGGAGTAAGGACTTTTTCTATTATTATTGGAGTTATCATTATCTTTGCGGGTATCCTGCCGGCGATTTTTAATAAAGAACATTTTGCAAATCTACCAAAGCCAGCGAAGATCACTGGTGACTACATAAAAAATTTAAAAGAGAACAGTAAGAGTTTCATTATGAAGTGTTTTGCCGGATCTACTGTCGTCTCCTTTGGCTTTTCTTTCTATATTCCTTGGGCGGATTTCCCTTGGGTTTCTTTGCCCATAAGGATTATTGCTATTGCTTTAGGTGGTGTTTTGTTCACCGGTATTTACTTTTTTCTTTATGCCCACCCATTGCTTAAGAAATTGTTTGATAATATTGCGCTTACTTTCAAAATCAAAGAGTTTGTTAAAATTTGTGCGACTACCTTCCTGATCTTTAATGGTTTTATGCTCAGTTCCACTTTCATTCTTTGGGTCATTTGGTTTTATGTTTTCAAGAATGCCCCTCATGAGGGTTTAGCTATTAATGCGGGATCAAAACTACTCGGTATATACGGAACATTCAGTGCGATTTGTACGGTTTGTGTTGTTGCGTTTATCCCATGGCTTTCGAAGAAAATGAGCAAACGAAATGCCTTTTTTGTCACGATTCCTCTCTCCATCATTGGTTACTCCATGAAGTGGATTGCATACAAACAAGTCCACCCGGCGGACAGCAAACTATGGACAATGTTAGAAGGCAGCGGTGTTGGTAACTTCTTTCAAGTTTGTGTATTCATTGCAAAGGAACACTATTTATTGCTAGCTTGTGCGCCGCTTATTGTATTTGGACTAGGCTCTCTTTTTACAATCATTCTTTCCATGGTTGCCGATGTCTGTGATGTCGACGAGCTGGAAACAGGCCAACGTAGGGAAGGAATGTTTAGTGCCGTCTACTGGTGGATGGTTAAAATGGGATTAGCAATGGCAGGACTTCTCGGTGGAGCGATGTTGACTTGGACCGGATTTGAACGGAGTGTCGGGATTTATCAATCGGCAAACACCACGCTCTGGATGAGAATCTTGGATGTGGGTATTCCGATTGTCACGTCGATTATTGCGATTTTTATCATTATGACGATGGATGCCTCAGAGGAAAAAGCTCATGAAATACGCATGAAGCTGGAAGAAAAACGAGGAAAAGCGTGACAAAACAACCAAACAATAAAAGCATAAACTCAAAACCGGTTATTATTTTTCCATACTTGGGGTATGAGAATAATAAAAAGTGTGAATGGTATTTTTGGTGGACAGTTGAAAGGTGTAAGGAAATTGATCCCAAGCCAATTGTTGTGTTACCCAGGGCTACGGTCATAAAACAGGATGCCGCTTCTTTTATAAAGGATGAAAGATACAAGACCCTTGAGGTTGTACAAACCTGGTCTGTTGATACATGTCAGACATGGCTTGCTGGTTGGGGCCACGTGCTTGATAATTATCCTGAAACAGAGAGAATTGTGCAAATACCAGGTGATCTTGATTATGTTAATGAGGATGTTGAATTCTTT
>JAGLHE010000132.1 GCA_023143685.1 Candidatus Omnitrophota bacterium | reverse complement strand
TTTTTAGGTTTTCAATTTTTTGCAAAACCTATTTTTGAAACCTTTATAAACAGAGGCTTTCAGAGAACGTGGTTTTCGTTTTTCATGGTTTCGGCTGATTTATGTAGAAAAACACTGTGATTTATGGAAATTTGAAAATAAAATAATTTTTTGTAGCTATCGTAGAATACTTTTACTTTTTTAGTAGCCGCCATAATATATTGTCCCTCCTTTGTTTTTTATCTTTGTACCGTATCTGTACCCTGATAAAGGGCGTCCAGTGACCTTTAAAAAAGATCCGTTGTTTCTTAAACAGAAATCCGGAGCTGCTGCTCCATATGTCGAAATTTATACAAATCATGACCATCCTTGTTTTTTTACCATTATTGTATTTACGTATATCGGGTGTGTCTCATACACAGGGCCCAGGCACCGTATTTGCATATCAGTGTTTATATACCCCCTCTTTATATTACCGTTTGCGTCTATGAACTGGACAATGTCCAGGGGCTCGAAACCCCTGTCCAGTTTCTTGAAATATTTATCTGGGGATCCTTGGGCACCCAGTATATCTTTTAAGTCTTTCATAATTTCTTTATTTGATTTACCACCAAAACACCGCATTTGTTTCAGTGCGGTGCTGTTGTTAGCTGTATTGCATTATTTTAGTAATCATCATAGTCCATATAAATTTTGGGCTCTTTCCCTTTTTTGCCTGAGATAGATAGGGTGTGGTCTACGTGATATTGTATCACAATCCTTACGGCTGTCCTTGATGTAACAAAGACCCACTGCCCATATCTATCGTACAAGGTAATTATTACATTTTCATAAGTACCGATTAGGCTATAAGGGTGCTCTATTTTCATTATAGTATTTTCACATGTTCGCCATCATCCACACTTTCAAAATGAGCTTGAGGGTGGCTGCACTCAACAAACTCAAGCAAGCACAGGTTTGCTATATCGACCAAAAATTCCTTGTTGCCTGTACTGAGATAAGAATCCAGCCTTGTCCGTACCGACCCCATGCGGTCGTATTTAGGTTTTCCATATCCTGCAAAGGACTTTACGCCAAGTATCCGCCCGTACCTGAGCGCACCCATTACCAAACGGTTGCGCATAAGGCTTTCAAACTCTTTGCTCCATTGCGTTTCCCTCAGCTCCTCTATGAGGTGGCAGCCTACTTCTGTCTCAGGATAGCCTTTACCCAACCTGAACCTGTGTTTTTCGTAGTATACTTTATTTCTCATAGAGCTTTGATGCTATCAATCCCCCCAATACAAAACTGAATTCTAAAGTTAAAATAATCATATCTGTTTCCATAATTTATTTTTGTTTTGGTAATCCTGTTGAAAGTTCTGCTTTGATCGCTAGTTAGAGGTTAATGTGTAATATCATCAAATATCACAGGTAATTTTTCTTTCAACTCGTCCAGTAAAGGGCACATTAACTCTCTCATTTGTGGATGAGCTACTATAGCAGTCCTTTGTCTAAATATCTCCCTCCACTGTCTTAAATTGGCAGTTACCGCTATTTCAGTTTTTAAAGAGTTTGGTAATACTGATCTCGCTTGTTGTGGTTGCCATCCCATCTTACTTAAACGATTGTATGTTCTTTCGCTCCACAACATATGGTTAAACCAAAAACATTCTTGCGAATCATATTTTTCTAATTCATACATTTTAACATACTCTCCTTCTGGAAAAATATTAAGCCATTCAGGAATAATAAAAGTAAGTTGATTATCAAATTTATTTTTTGAATAATTACAATATCTAGTACTTTCCTGAGAATAGGAACACAGCCTATGCCTTACTATTTCATGGGATACACCACGATCACAAATAAATTTAATTGATAACGACTGATGTTCAATAACAGACTCGTGACCTCTTTTTAGGAGCATTTCTATAAATTTCTTAGAAGAATTTTCTGTTATTTTATCTTCAGATTTATAGCAGGTTCTACCAGCTATTTCAATAGAACTTAAAATTTTATTACCGTCTATTTCTGATAGTATTTGATAACTTGGTTTTACTAGTTTCATAATACGAATTTAAAATATTTTACAAATAAAAATAAATATTATTTCTCATTTTTTATTAAATCCAATTGTCTAATTCTTTCTTTACATACATGGATTACCTTT
>JAGLHE010000131.1 GCA_023143685.1 Candidatus Omnitrophota bacterium | reverse complement strand
TAATAAAAACAAGAAGAAGCGCGAAAAAGAAAAGAAGTTTTCCGTCTCCGAGGATCGGGAGTCCGATTAATAGTCCCAGGATTACCCAATCGCGCAGGCCTTTTATATCGTTTTTGTGCAGCAGGCCTAAAATAATAATGCAGGTCAGCATTATGATCAGAGGTACCGGCATCATCAGCCAGTCGTAGTAGATAAGCATAAAGTTTGTGGCAGCAAGGATAGCGGCAATCCAGGCGATACGTGCCGAAAATATTTTTTTTGCAATGATAAAAATCAGCACGCAATTCAAAGAACCGATAAGAAGATGCGCAAAACGAATAAGGCCCGGATGGCCAAGGCAGAGACGTTCGAGCAGCCCCAGGCAGTAAGGATAAAGCGGCAGGCCAAAGAAGGTTTTGTCCCCTATCCAGTTTCCGGATGCAATTTCGTGTGCCCAGTTTTGATAATACATCACGTCACTGCCGGGGTTGTTGTAAAAAAAGTAAGCGTTTTTAAGGAATCCGTCGTATCCGAGCCGCAGTCCGAGCGCGAACAGTACGAGAAGTATCAGTAACCAGAATTCTTTTTTTTGTGGGAAAATATTCATTGGTTGATAAGCAGGTTTGCAAAAGCAATAACACTAATGGCAGCGGTATCAACTTTTAATACCGTCGGGCCAAGGGATACAGGGGCTGCCCCGGCGGCGATGCACAATTTGGCCTCTTCCGGCGTAAAGTCCCCTTCCGGCCCGATAAAAAAGATAATTTTCTTAACCGTCTTGTTCAGTTTGAAAGTTTCTGCGATTGAAGCCCTCTCTCCTTCGAGCCAGGGTATCAATGCCAGATCGTAGTCCGGTATTTCGGTGATGATATCTTTAAGTTTTGTAATGGCTCGAATTGTTGGGATAGTTGTGCGCTTGCATTGTTTCGCGGCATTGATCGCGACAGTTTGATATCGGGCGTTCTTTTTTTCTGCGCGATCCCCTTTTAAAATAACTTCGGTGCGTTTTGTGGCAAGCGGAATGATTTCGTCCACACCGAGTTCAGTTGTCTTCTCGATAATATATTCAAATTTTGCCTTTTTAGGCAGAGCACACGCGAGTGTGATCGAAATTTTATTCTCGGGCGCGGCTTGTTTTGTTGACGTGATTTTTATTTCAACTTTTTCAGCGGTGATTGAAATGATTTGGCCGGCCGCCTCCTGTCCTTTTCCGTTAAAGATGGTAATGGGATTATTTTTTTTAAAACGCAGGACATTTTTAAGGTGATGGATTTCTTGTTTGTCAGTAAGCGCGATTGTTTTTTGCTGGAGGTTTGTGTTGGCAGAGTAAAAACGATGCATTCTATCTAGTTGTAAGTTTTAGGTTGTAATTAGAATAATGGACCGAGGGGGGATCGAACCCCCGACCTCATGATTGCGAACCATGCGCTCTCCCAAACTGAGCTACCGGCCCATTTGCGTGTCACGTCACTCGTGCCTCGTGACACAAAAATCTTTTTAAAATATGGGATATGATAGCAAAAGACAAATTAAAAGGCAAGAAAATATACTACTCTCCATTAACAGAATTGGGGGTTTAAGTTAGCACCCACCCCTAAGAGACAGGGGCGTTATGCGATGAAAAATCGACGGCAAAGAAGGGGTCTCGCGTATAAAATTGTGATAATCGGTCAACAGGGAGCGTTCGAGATGGTTCTTGATCTGCGTTTTTTGTCGTTTTAGGATTCCCCGGCTCATTCGATAGCCCAGAAAATAAAGGGAAATTCATTATAGGTGAAATGTTGATGATAATGGGAACAAAACCATTTATATTAATGTTCTCAATATTTTGCATTTGAATTGGAAGCGGTATTCCCCGTGAATTTCTTTTGATCTCTAAATTCAAGGCATCTCTTGATAAATCAATACCCCCGATTTCTTTTTCTTCATCACCCCTAAAACTTCCTATTCGATCAAGTGATTTAATATCCTGACGGAAGTTTTGTTTCGCGACAGGACTACTTACGGAAGAACTAGACTTACCAGAATCCATTCCAACAAACTCTTTTAAATCGCCATAAGGCAATGTCCCTCTTGAAATTTTCAGTAGCGATAGGTTTATAATCAACTGGCTAAGTTCTTCTGTTGGGGGTAAATAATCTATATTAATATATTTTGAATAATTCTCAACATCTCGGGTACCTATGCCGACAAAAACAATATCAATCCCCAATTCCTTTTCTAAATCTTCAACTTTTTTTCGCAAATCTTCAAAGCTTTCCCCTGAGGTTTCGCCACCATCGGTAAAAATAAGTTCTAACTTATGACTTTTATCCTTTTGATTTAAATATTTTTTCCGTATCCCCTCAATAACCGAAAGCGTGTTGATCCCTCCCCAATCCTGGATTTTATCAAAAAGGGTTATTGCGTTTTCAACTGCCAATTTATCGCGTGAGTTATCAAAATCTAGTATGCTGTGAAAGTGATCGCCTACCGCACTTATAGAAAAAGAAACACCTTTATTTCGAACAGCTGAATAATAAAACAACGATGAGTAGAGCTTCGTCATTTCTATAAAAGAAGCCCGCAATTCACCCGACGTACTTCCGCTTATATCCACGGTGATTCCCGCGCTCAAACTTGCGAGCCCCTCCATAACCTTCGCACGATAAAAGGGTTCTAAATCTCCCGTGATAATTCTTTCAATATCAATTTCATCTCCCGTATCAGAATAAATTTTAAGGGTTTTCGGCGATCCAGCAAAAATATCTAAAAATTTTGCAACAAGGTTTGGAGCCACTTCTTGTAGTTTGCTTATATCCTGAGCAATTCCTGAGGCATCAATATCTTTATCATCCAACACTTCTCCAACCCCTTGAAGCCCTTCTCCTTTTGATTGCCCCACCTGCTCTCCTTGATCCTCGCCACCTTCTTGACCTCCGGAGCCTCCTTCAGCATATTGCTTAGACTCAGCTACTGTTATAGATCGCCCCTCTTGAGCCTGTGGTGTATCGAATTCATACCCGTCTCCTTCTTTTCCCTCAACATACTCTTTTTCAATATCTGGTTGCGCCATGTCCCCATAGATAACCTCTTCCATGCTATCACCCCCAACTCCAGTCACTTCTTTCCTTCGATAGATCCCTTTACCCGTTGTCTTAAGATATTTTTCAGCCTCCTTGTAAATGATTGCTCCTATTTGATTAAGCTCTTCACTATCTTTTTCATCAAAATAATTTTCTTCTATAAAATTCAATATCACTTCAACATGCTCATCTTCCAAACTATTGCTAATCAATTTAACATCCCTGATTTTTCCCTTCTCCTCAAAATATGAAAGAAATCCGTTTAATATTCCTTTAGATGCCTGCACATATGCATCTTTATAGTCCTTATGTGTTTTAACAATCCGTATCAATTCTTGCATAATATATTCTTTTGGATTTGATGAAAAAATGATTGGGAAGAGCATCGAATTGAGTTCAACGTTTTCGCTCAACCATATTCCTTTATTTTGACGATTAACATCTTGAGCTAACTGACTCCATTTAATATTCTTTGCAATATTGATCCCACGTGATCTTATTCGTAAAAGATCCATTACATGACCCAATTCATGATCTGCTGTCCAATCGACCAATTCTTGTTCATGCTTATCTACATCTTTAAACCCTGCCGCCCTTGCACCCGCGAGTGATGCCCCCTTAAATGCATAGGCATATTCTCCTTCAAAAAATCCTGCTATTCCCTTTTCCTCTGCGCCATATTTATCACCCTCTGTAACAATAGCACTTATAGCAATATTCTGATACTTAGACGGGTCTTCGCCAATCTTTTTTAATTTATTCTCATCAAAAACAACAATTCTTTCAATTTCTTCAACTACCAGGCCAAAATATGAATATTTTTTCTGCACAGATTTTCTCACAATAAATAATGCCACGCGATTTCTTGCAAATATCCTCCTCATCTCTAGGATTTTTTCGTACACCTCACTTAACTTGTGAGATTTTCGTGCATATATTTTAATAAGATCTTCTAATGCTTTTTGGACTTGAGAATCCAAACGACCTGCCGCATTAATAACCTCCATTTCTAACTCACCATCCATGTTATTATCTGCTAATGAATACAAGAAGCCTTCTTCCAGCACTCCCACCGCAAAGTTTTTATAACCATCTCCCTCAACAAAACGCCTAGCATTCGCCTTTATCTTCTCTACATCGTAATTTAATTGAACTCTTTCGATTGGAGCTTTCCTTTTTGCTCCTTCATCACTCAATGATTCTTCAGCACCCTCACTTTCCCGTGTCTTTCTTTTTTCATTAGGAAGCAATACCTCCTTTAAGTTCTGCACCTGAGGATGCTCTAACTCCTCAACCTTAACGATATATGGTTCAGATTTGACGTGCCTCTCTTTTGAGATTGTTACTTCTTGTGGTTCTTGCTTTTTTATATTTTTCTTTTGACTGGTAATACCCCTACGATGATATTCCGATAGAATGCTGGCTAGAACATCCTCCTGATAATTAAGCGGATTCGGCATCCATAACTTGTCGGCATAGCTCACGATATCCCTAGAAAATCCACCACGCCCCGCATATTTCTCTGACGGATTAAATGTTAGAATAATAAGGACTTCGTCATCAACTTCCACCTTAAAATTTTCACCTGCATACTCTACAGAAAATTTCTTTTCTCCCCTAAACAGCGGCGCCAAAGCATATAGCATGTCGGGTGAAGCATTCGCTTCATCGATGAGAAGAATTTTTCTAGAAGATGTCTCTTTTGAAGCAATCGCAATACGCTGACCATTAATTTTGCCAACTCTTGCTAGAAACTCCTTAATCCCTATCTCAAAAGTTCCTTCTTGAAATTTTAGACCCACTGTTATATCAGAGACTTTCATTTCTTCATAGGCGTTGAGAATATAAATTGGGACACCCCAAACCCGAGAAAGATTCCGGGCTAATGTTGTTTTCGCTGTGCCGGTGTGGCCATTCCACATCATAACTCTCGGAGATCTAACTCCTCCCAATCCATCCTGAACTCTCTGCCATCCTCGTAAAGTCCCAGCCATTAACCGATTCACTTGATCTGTATATCGCACAAACTCTCTCGTTGGAACTTCGTCTTCAGGCAAAGAGACCGACCTATTATTTTCATCACGAGGGAACGGCACTTCCCCTACAGATTGAAGTAAATTTAAACTAAAGATCAATTGATTTTCTTCTCTCTTAATCTTTAGCCCTTCCGACAGTTCTTTCCAATCATCTAACGCTTCATAAACATGATAAACATTTGCATCCCTTGTGCTGATTACAAATCCTTGCTCTGTTTTCTGAATGTTTATCCCATTTTCCAAAACAACATTTCGACCCGACTCTATGCTGGAAATATCAACGTGTAGATCATATACCTCTCTTTGAACTTTGGCTAATTTAAATTCAATTAATGTCTTTAATTTACTATAAAGATTTTCAATTTCTTCCGGGGTACCCCCCATAACAAGGCTGCCGAGAAAATGCTCCTTGATAATTTCTTCTTCATACTTTTTACGATCACCATCTTCCAGCCCTAAACCGTAAACAATATGAGCAGCCTTTAGCATGTAATATAAAGGATTCGTGTTAAACTCCCCTTTCTTTATATCTCCTTGCTTCTCTAGATGGATTAGTCTTGCTAGTTTATAAATATCCCGGACACTATATCCATAATGAATCCCAAAGACCTCATTCTTATCATATTTGCTGACAGCCATGGCAATCTTTCTAATCCAGCTCACCTCATAATCTTTTACCAAAGGATATCGATTCTGGACCACATTCTTTAACTCGTCTAATTTCAAAATACTATTTAAACGGATAGGTAAAAATCTATTAATAAATGCTGAAGAAAAATCGTGTTCTAATGATGCTGAAACAACAAAATGAACCCATTCAGGCAAAACATACCGTTGAGGCTCCCCTTTTTCATTAGTTAGCTCCATCTTTCCAGTAGTTAAAAGTTCATTTAATAATACTCTTTGCCTCTCGGGGATAGCATCCATTAAATGGAAAAATAAAACCTTTTGAACTTGCTCTGACCTCTGCTCCTCTTTTAACTCATCGTAATCTTTTTGCAACATTAGATGCCTTACAAGAAACCCTAAACTCATTACAAATTCGTCACTAAGATCTTCCTGTTTTACTCCATATCGATCTAACTGCGCTTCAAACTTAGGTAAAATTGCAGATAAAATCTGCATGCGCGTCATCTGGGGATGCGACCAAAGAGTATGCAATTCATAATTCACCAAATAAGAAAACTTCTTTATTAAGTCCAAAGCATCGCTGCCTTCCTCCTCAAATACAGCAAGAGGCATATTTAATGACATCCCCAACGCCATTGATCTTAGAGCTTGACTCTGAGAAGGCAAATCTTCCCGATAAATCACATCTTCTTCTTTCACATTTCCTTTTGTTATAGACTTAGGAAGTTTAGTTCCGTTAAACTGAACATAAGTTTTATTATGCGTAACATCAATAGCATCTTTCCATTCCCCAATATAATGCAGCAGATTATTTTGTGTTTTCTTACCGATGACATCCAACATTTTCTTTAGATCATCTCCTGATAGGCCGGTTAAATAAGAGATCATAATTCCTTCGAACACAGCCTTCTCAATCTCCTCTCCATTTTCTATGGCTTGATTAATCGTCCGCGCTATCATAATTAATTGTCGTGGGCTTAAACTTTCCTTCTTTGGATGAACCTTACTTAATTCAATATGGACTTCTGCAATTTCGTTCTTAATATCCTGAGGAACCTTATCAGCTTGATCAAGATGATAATCGATAATTCTTACCGCATCGGATTTTCTTAATATATTATCTGTCCAAATCTTGTGCGCAATGGTATCGACTCTATAAGGCAGTGGTTCTCGAGCCTTAGTCGTTCTAGCCGGATTTTGAGCAATAACGAGATGAAAGTCTTTATGTTTCTTTAAAACCTCTTCTTTGAATCCCGGATGAAATATACCTAAATTAAACTCGTCAAGCAGTGACAGCTCAACCAAGAATGAAATAACTTCTTGTGAGTTGAGCCCGATAGCGCCTTCATCAAGCAAGAATAATCCGCCTTGCGAATAAGCCCTCAAAAATGGGATAACATACTTTTCATTTAAATCTTTTTTACGGGATGTTAAAACAAACTTTTTCCCTTCTTTGGATAATTTCCCTAAAAACTCCCCTAAATCAATATCTTCATACATCATTTGGTTATACACGGGCAGCCCTAATCGCCGGGCTAAATCTTCCACACTTGCTGTCTTCCCACCGCCAGGATGTCCTTCTATAGCTAGCACACGATTATATTTCAACGCTATAATCATGGCGGCCAACTGCTGTACCAAGTTTTTTGTTGGTGCCAAGAATTCAAGGCTGGGAATATTTTCTGATTTTGTCAGATATTTAATGCCATCAACCATCAAATAAATCCCATCACTTCGCTGTTCATACCTTATCAATTCAGTAGGATTTTCCATAGCATCACTATATTTCAATTGGGCCCGATAATCTGGCCTTAAGCCTATTCCCAATGAATAAAAAGCAACTTTTTTAATTGATTGCTCATTTAAATTTTCTGTATCACGCAACTCTTTCAAAAAGGCATCAATATCTAATCTACTCATTCGGTTGTACTCATATTCCATTTCCATTCTTTGCTTTTCATACAAGTTAAAAACTTCATGGATTAATTCCTTAATAAGTCCCGCATGAACAGCCAATGACCCATCCGTTAACCCAGAAATATAGCCATTTATCCATTCTTTGTTTAAATCTTGAGCAATATTTACCGGTAAGAATCTATTTATTTCTGCCGGACTCAAAGTCACTTTTTCTTCACTTGAACCAGTTGCAATAAACCTCAAATTATCCGGTGCCTCGCCATAAAACCATTGGGCAAATTGCAACTTTTGTTCCTCGCTTAAATCACTCGCTAACACCATTGTGTGATCTCGGCCATACTCTGACCTTAAATCATCCCACAATGCACCCCCCCGACGTTGAACCTCTTCTATCAATTCCTCTGCCATTCGTAATGTAACAATATCCTCAACACCTTCTAATCTTCCCGTTTGAAAGAATTCATTCAATAACGGAGCTACTTGAGGATTAAGATGTGTGTAGTTATATAAAATGGAAAGAACTTCTTTGCGAGGGTTAAACCTTGTTTCCTTAATCAACTCTGGAATAATTCCTAAACTCTCCTCAAATTGCGCTGACAATTCATTAAGTTTCTGCCATCGGCCATCTCTTGACTCAACCTGCTCACTAGGGATTAACCCACCGACAAATTGTCGCCTATGATGAAAATGGCTTAAAGGAATATGTCTTACTACAGTTTCTTTATCGGAAGACAAAACTTCTTTTTTAAGCAAATCATTTAAATTATTTGCCCCATTAAAAAACACCAATACTGGCCGCCCTTTTTTTGTTAAAGCAGCTTCTAAAACTTCCCGCCCCAGTATTCCATCGGCATACCCGAGGTTTTCATTCACAGCGACTCTTGCCTGCTGAACATCTTTTAACTCTTTCCACATATAAACATACACTTCATCAATCGCCCTTCTAAAAGCGCTCTCTGCCTCCATCCCCTCCTTTAAATAGTGCCGGAATTTATCCGTAACGCTGATAAGCTCTCTTGGAGTAATATCTTGAGGAGATTCGATTCTCTGTTTTTCTTTAAGTTCTCTAAATGCTCGATGGATTGACGCTAACTTATTGGAATATGGAAGGTATCGATCTAGTTGGTTTCGTTTAAATAATCCTTCTGTCGTTTGGGGAAGAGAATCTAAATCTTGCGCCATATAAAAGGTGGTGACGTGGGATCTGATGCGAGGAGGAATCATGCCGCGACCATGAAAGCTTTCAGGGTTAACTGTAAACAACCATAAATTGTTCTGGTCAATTTTTAAAGTCTTAACAAGATCATCATGATCCACAGCAAACTCCCCTAGATCTTTTTTCGCTCGCTGAGCTATTTCTGGAAACAGCCAATAATATAATGCGCCGGCTTCATTTGTATTTATTTCATTAAACAAAAATGCATGATTCCCCTCGTCAACTTCTTTTAAATAGTTTGGCTCATAAAGTTCATAACGTCTATCTCGTGTTGGTCGAATCTGCCCGCGAAACTCTGATAAATCTGTTTCCTGATTGATCGTATACTCTCTTGCACCTAACCCAATTAATTTTGAAAAAACCCTTCCGACCTCCGTCTTCCCTTCTCCCGAAGGGCCCTCAATTTGAACAACTCTATTTCCATAGCGATAAGCTCTAGCTAATTGAGAAAGAACGCGCGCCTCCATTTCAGTGACAATATAACCATCCTTTGCAAAATCCTTATATCCCCGGGCTAATTCCCTAAAGCTTTTTTCGTGATTGTTTTCCACATATTCCAAAAATCCTTTCGAACCGACTAACACCACCCCATCAAAGATAATTGTACCATCTATACGATTGACTAATATTTCAGGAGAATCAAAATCCTTGCCATTAAACACTTTTTCTCTTAGAATTTCTCGATCTCGTTCATTCATGACTCTTAAATATAAATAATCATAAGCTTCCTTCCATAAAATTTCTTCTTCACTCTTTTGAGTTTCTTCAGCTAAACCTTTAACCCTTTTAGCTATGTCAATAATATCTGTAAAACTAAAGACTACATTCTCAGTCAACTTTAACGAGCTCAACAGAGAATAAATATTCGTCAATTCTTTTATTCTTACCTCTTCTAAACCAAACCGTTCCTTTAAATATTTTCGCATATCTTCCGTTGACAATGCATCAACATACTGAACCAAAGGCCTGTTCATAAACGATTCATCTTTAATCTCGGTGTCCTTGTGCATAGTTAATATAAAATTTAAATTATCCGGTATTGTCAGACTTAAGCTTCTTTCCGGAATTTCAACCATTCGTTCCCACATAACCGGATTTAATAATAAACGAACCGTGTCTGGCATTGCTGAAATATTATCAAAATTAATATAATATTGCTTATCTAAATTTTTCGTGGCTGCCTGGGCCACTTTCACTAATAAACCATCCTGCCAATTCATTAACTCCTGCCACTTTTCGCCATATTTTAAAAAGGATGCGATCGCTGATTTTAAAATAACGTCTTCCTTTAAACTTTGTGAAGACTGCCAATCATCATAATAAGAATCAACCTCCTTTTCTTGTAATGCTAAAATTTCTTTTAAAGCCTGCTTAATGCCGCCTACCTCTGCAGATATAACTAAATTATTAACTTCCTCTGTCGATAATGCTTCTTTAGGGATATACATCCCAAACAATTCCCGTCTTTTGCTAAACCCATTTATCGGAAGCCTTAACATAATAGTATCTTCTTCAACTGCCAGGTCATCCAATACTTCATCGACAATAAGAGTATTATTATCATCAACCATCAAAAGCGAAGCCCCCTGCACTTGACGCGCCCTCTCTAAAAGACTGCGTATGCTAACTCTTAAGGGAACTTCATTATCCTGAGGGGTCCTGTCAAGATTCTCATAATCGGCATACTTAATAATATTATTAAGTACTTTAATAATATCACCCCTTAAATCTTCTGAATCCATTTGGGCCTCACCAACCAACCCTCGAAAATCCGGTGATTTGAATAACCCACCTATCAAATGTATAAAAGCATTTTTATCATTATCATTTTTTAACACCCGCCCATAAATATTGTGGGCTGTTAAAATGAAGAATTCCAAAGTCTTTTCCAGGCCCTGCTGTTGTAAATAAAATCGGCTAAAATCAATATTAAAACGAGCAAGTTCTCGAAAAGTAACATTTTGTTTCGCGCCATCAACCTTTTCCAATATATGTTTATGCAAAGCAATACTAAGAGCAACGATTCTTTTCTGCTGACTCTTCGTCAATTGAGTTTCCCTCTGGAATATATGCTTTTCAATAAAACGAATTATTAAAGTACTGTATTGTGAGTCCTCACCGCCTTGTACAACACTCAAAAATTCCGGATAAGTCAGCCCAATAGCCATAGGAATACTTTTAATTATTTTTAAATACACCGCTGCTAAATAAGGTTGTTTAAGATAATTTTCCTGGTCTATCTTAATAAAAATTTCTTCTAATTTACTTCCATAAATTTCTTCACGCACATTCTCAGGGACTAAAGACTGAAAGAAATCATCTTCCGCGCCCCGTTGTTTAAAGAAATCGAGACTAATCTCTCGCGCGGAAACCAATGCTTGACCCTCAAATGATTCCTGCGCATCTATCTTTAAATGAAAATGTCCTATCAGCTTCTGTATTATGTTCCTTTCAGGATTTTTAATCGATTTATTATAAGCAGAAACAATCTGAACCCCCTCCTTCAACCCCAGCATTAATTCATTAATGGACGTATCAGAAAAACCCTTGGCTTCAACAAGCTTATCTAATAGGGCCAAGCCTATATACATCTCTTCTTTTATATCATCCAACTCTATTGAAAGATTTTGAGAGACTGTCATCAATAAATCAGCCTGCAGCATTTTCCCAGATGACCCGCCTGCTTTAACCGCCTCTGCTAAATCTTTCAGGGATCCATAAAACAAATAAGCATCTTTCCCGAATAATTGAAAATATTTTGTTAATAAATTAAGTTCTAAAACATTACGACTTAACCTTTTTTCCTCAACAGATTTAACTAAATCATTCAAGGTTTTAAAAATATTCGCCGCATTGCCAGCTGCTTCCCGGGAAATCATAATGAATAAATCCTTTGCCTCCGTCATATTATGCGCAGTAACTATCTCCACCCGAGCTAAAGCCCCAAAGATTTGATAAACGGCATCAGCAGAGCGACCACACTTCTCAGCAATTATTATTAGAACCTTTTCCACTTCTTCGGTATTGCTCTTACTAACAACTCCAGAAAGAACCAAAGCCACTAATGCTATGTTCGCCTGCTTTGAAAAGTCCGGAACTTTTACTGGATTTGAGGATGTTTTTCCGATGGATGTAATTAAGCTCTCGATCTTATCTAAATTATCTTCCTGGACGATTCCGGCTTCGGCTAATGTTTTTAAACTTTCATAACCTAGAGATGCCGCGTCGCCCATTTTTTCAGCAATCGCTGTGATTAGGTTCTGTATTTCTTCAATGTTTCCTTCATTAACCACGCCTGCCCTGGCCAATGCCTTAAGAGCCTTATACGCATTTTTGGCATATCGTTTCGCGCTTCTCGTGATCATTTCCAAGGAGTTGGTGTTTAACGCCATCTCCTGTAGCCCTGCACTTTTAAGTTCTTCTCCTAATTTTATAAGTTCTTTATATGCCGCGGGGACTCCATCTCCTGCAACCTGCGCAATCGCCAGCAACAGATTCCTGTCAAACACAATTTCATCTACTCCTTTATATAGGCTTCCCCAGCTTTGCGCTATTATCCAGTCTTTGACCAATGACGCAAGGCCCTCATACGCATCGGCGGCTTTTTTTTCAGTATTTTGTGCGATCGTCTCTAATATATCCATGTCCAGCAGCACATCCTTCCTTCGCGTGGCCCGGGCCAGTGAAATAAGCGCATGATAGACCTGCCTCCGTTCAGAATCGCTGTAATTTTGGGCGATCGTTTGTAATAAATCTTTGATCCGATCAAAATTGTCAGCATTCACCGCACCTGCCCTGGCTAAAGATTCAAGCGTTAGATATGCCATATCCGCTGCACTTTGTGCAATGGCGATAAAAGAGCGCTTAATCTCGTTAAAATTATCATCTCTGACTACCTTGTGCTCAACTAATGATTGAAATGAAGAATACGCCTGACGGGGATCATCTCCGACATTTTTCACAATTGTTTTAAGGAAATTTATTATCTCATCAAAATTATCCTTTTTTACCATTCCTGCCGCGGCTAATGCGTTAACCGCATGGTATATATGTCCGCCCGGTTTTTTTTGCAGTTGATTAACTGGCTGCAGAAATTCTTTCACCCACTCAAAATCATCCGCTTTAATGCCGTCTACGCTTGCGAGAACCTTAAGAATCCTGTATGCTGTGGACGTATTTTCTCGTGTCATTTCGGTAATCGATTCTAATAACGCAATATCCAAGACATTTTTATTGATCTTCTCATGCTTAACAGCCTGAGCCAAAGGCACAAGAGCCTCATATGCCCCCTCTGCGCCATCTCCTGTGGTCCGCGCAATCGCCATGAGTAACTGCCTGTCTAACACAACGTCGTCCAATCTTTCTTCCTTAACGGCCCTGGCCAGAGCCTCAAGCCCGCTATACGCGACTCGCACAACTGGATTCGTTGTCCCTTGGGCAAGCGCCTTTAATAATTCTAAATCCAGCACACCGTCATCTAATCCTTCCGCCTTGACTGCCTTAGCCAATGATTCAAGCCCTTTGTATACATTACTCAGCTGGTCTTCTTTAATTTTTGCGATCCACTTTAATAAATCAATATCCAAAACAATTTTATTTAAATCTTCTGCCTCAACTGTCTTGGCCAACGACTCAAGCGCGCTATATGCGCGCCATGTATTATCTTTTTCAGGCTCCGTAATGGTTCTTAATAAATCTTTCACATCATCAACATTGTCATCTTTTATAACACCTGCCCTGGCGAATGCCGAAAGGACATCATAACCAAAGGATGTATGTATTCCTAGTGCCTGCGAAATTTCCTGTAATAAACCAATATCTAAGGTAATTTTGTTTAATCCCCTGTCGTTAACTTCTTTAACTAATGATGCAAGACTTCCATATGCGTACCCTGCCCGCGCTAGCCGTGTCTGGCCTACGTTTTTTTCAATTATCTTTAATAAAGTTTCGGCCTCAGCCTTATCAAAACTTGCTTTAATTAAGAAATTTAACGCATCATCATAGCTCAACTCAATGATTGGGCTCGAGGATGTTTTTCCGATGGATGTAATTAAGCTCTCGATCTTATCTAAATTATTTTCCTGGACGATTCCGGCTTCGGCT
>JAGLHE010000130.1 GCA_023143685.1 Candidatus Omnitrophota bacterium | reverse complement strand
CGATCTTATCTAAATTATCTTCCTGCACAACTCCTGCCTCGGCTAATGTCTTTAAACTTTCATAACCGACAGATGCTTCTTTGCCCATTTTCTCAGAAATAGTTATGATCAAATGCTGTACTTCATTAAAATTTTCTTCATTCACCGCTCCTGCCTCAGTTATAGAATCTAATGCACGGCATGCCTCCTCCGCATATTCTCCTATGCGCTGTTCAAAACTCTCGACTAAGTTTCTTGCCTCACCAATATTATCATCTTTTATCACGCTGGCCTTGGCCAATGACCCAAGAATAATATAGGGGCTTTTTACTGCAAAAGATCCTTGGCTCTCACCCATCGTCTGCAATAAGTTTTTTACGTTATCAAGACTTTTGTCGTTCACCGCGCCGGCCCTAGCTAAGGACTCAAGTATCTTATACGCCCCATCTGTATAAAGTTTTGCGGCTTGCGCGATCGTCTGCAACAAATCCACATCTAACACAATTTCATTCAATCTCTCATCCTTAACAGCCTTGCTTAATGACACAAGCGCATTATAGGCATTCCCTGAAGCATAGCTTGTATAAAACGCGATAATCCGCAATAAATCCATATCCAACACAAGCTTACTCAACTCCTCGTCTTTAACTATCTCAACCAATGAAACAAGCGCCTTATTTGCATCCTTTGTGTGTGCTCCTGTATTTTGCGCGATCTTTATTAATAAATCTCCAACCTCATTAAAATTATTGTCTTTCACAACACCTGCTTTAGCTAATGACTCAAGCGTACTATATGCGGCAGATACCTTATGATTTTCCGTGTTTTGTGCAATCGCCTGCAATAAATTTATGTCCAGCACAACTTCACTTAACCCCTCGTTCTTAACGCCATCAGCTAATGACTTTAACTGGCTATACCCAGAATCTGTATGTCTTTTTGCGTTTTGCGCGATCGTTTGCAATAAATCTATATCCAATACAACTTCACTTACCCCGTCGTTCTTAACACCCTCAGCTAATGACTTTAACCATGAATACACATTCCTCATGTTACCTATGGAATTTCGCGCAATCGTCTGCAATAAATCCTTGTCTAATATACTCTCGTTTAATCCTTCGTCCTTAACAGCCCTAACTAATGACGCAAGTGCTCGATATACCCCCCCTGCATCATATATTTCATCTTCTTGATTCTTTTCAATCCTATTTAATAAATCCTCGACCTCCGCATTGGAAAAGCCTACGTCAACCAAAGCCTCTTGCACATCAGCATACTCACGAGTGACTGGACTTGAGGATTCCTTGCCGATTTCCGAAATAATCAAATCAACTTCTTCCGGTTCAGCTAAGACCACAGAAACCTCTTGAATAAATCCATCTTCCGCATTTTCAGCTAGCACTTTTTTCATATTAACAACTACTGGCGAAGAAGCAGCATTGTTTTCATTCATGACAACAAGCATTGCCTCATCATTACCTGCAGTTGGTTTTGTCAAAACAAAATGAGCTCCTCCTGAGAAATACTTTCGAGGAATAAGCTCTTGAGTAACAGGATCATGATCCTCTTTAATGTAGTTATAAACTCCGCTGGTAAAAGCCTTAATATACTGATCATAAATCTTTTGTTTGACTTGCACATCTTGCACGTCTATCCCGAAAATCTTGTTCTGATCAATGTAAATCCTGGATAAGAGACCATCTTTTAATGCCTGCTTATACCAAGCAGCTAAAATAATAGAATTATAAATCTGCCGTAACTGAGCAAAATTTTTACCTTCATTAACCTCTTTTTCTATTGCCGGGATAATGACTTCTTTTATAATCTCTGAAGAAACACTGCTAAGTGTTTTTGAATCTTCCCTCACCAACTCCCCTATTCCCATTTCTTTGCTATTAGAATTCTTACTACGCGTTAAATAATCTTCTTCTAACAAAACACTTAAATGACTTTCAGTGACATAGACGGTATTGCCGTTTTCATAGACAACCGCCTTTTTAGGAACAATCCAGACCTTGTTAAATGTATTAATCGGTATATCTGTTGTTCCATAAAGCTCTCTTGCTTTTCTGTGAATTTTATCCCAAAACTCACCCCCCAAATCATCTTCAGGATAAATCAGGGAAGCTGTTAGTTGCTTAAGGATATAATCTTGCGCCAACAAATCCCGACCAAGTTCCGTACCCCCTAACCCTTCTGGAATAATTCTATCTTTTTCATAAGGTGAAAGATTTACCCACAGGTCATCTTCGGGAACAGTTAATGCTGCCAGAAAATACTTTACTAACTTATTTGATTCGTCCTTAAATTGTTCTTGATCTAATTGTGAATCACCTTTGTGAACAATAAAGTTGAATTTCAGAGGATTAACGGGATCAATTGTTACCCCTTTAATAAAGGGGGGAACGTATCCAGGAGTTAAAGAAACCATGGCGCCTGGAACTGGTAGGTTAATCCCACCTAAAGGTGAGAAAGCAACGCCTTGGGCATAGCTAGACCCAGGCGGCAGAATGCATGTAAAGAGAAATGCAAAACACACCATTGCCGCAATAATACGAAACGGCAGTTTAAACCGATTTGTATAAGCCAAAGTATTCATAGCTAAAATGTCCGATACTTCGTTTTGGTACTAATAAAAATGGGGTATTGCTAGATGGGGTAAAAATCCCTTAAAAGGGACTTAAAGTATGCCATATTATATATAAAAAGGCAAATTTATAAGGGGACTGGGCAGATTCAAGTTTCTAGTGCAACAGTTTATAAAACACCTCATTTGGTGTATAAAAATCATGGATTTTTCTAGGTCTATCGTTTAATAATTCTTGAACTTCCTTGATCCGTTCTTTTGATATTTGATTAAAATCAGTGCCCTTTGGAAAAAATTGTCTTATAAGAGCATTTGTATTTTCGTTTGTGCCTCGCTCCCAAGGAGAATGGGGATGCGCAAAATATACAGTTATATTCGTGTCTTTTGTGAATAACTTATGTTGAGCCATTTCTTGGCCTTGGTCATAAGTTAATGTTTTCTTTAATCCTGGTGGAAGACGATTAAATTCTTCGGCAAATGCTTTTCTGACAGATTCAGCGTCTTTATTTTGAAGTTTCACAATCAAGGTTAGCCGTGTTAATCTTTCGACGAGTGTTCCGATTGCTGACTTATTCATGGAACCCATTATGAGGTCGCCTTCCCAGTGCCCTGGAACTATTCGATGAGCGACCTCCGCAGGGCGTTCTTCAATACTGAGATAATCCTGAATGGGAGATGGTTTTTGACGTTCTTTTTTTGATCTTCGATTTTTATGATGTCTTCTTAAGCAAGATGTGATTTCTTTTTTTAAAGTGCTGCGCGGCAAGACATAAAGATAATCATAAATTGATTCATGCGATATTTGCATACTCATGTCATTAGGATACAGAATTTTAAGCCGTTTTGCAACTTGTTCAGGAGTCCAAAATTTTTGTGTTATATGAGAACGAACAAAGTTAAACAATTTAATGTTTCTGTCAAGCTTTCGCAGCCTTGGATATCTATGCAATTGATTTCTTGCATGATCTTCGCCATATGTGGCTCGATAATGGCTTTTATTTGGACATGAACGTTTAATTTCACGAGAGATAGTGCTTGGATGTCTGTTTATTTTCTTAGAAATCTCTCTTATGCTAAAATTTAGAACTAATAAACGGCTAATTTCCTCCCGTTCAATCAGAGACAATCTATTGTAATGGGACATGGGCAACTCCTTTCATCTGTAATCATAGCAGATCAAAAGTGTTGCACTAGTGACTTTAATTCACAC
>JAGLHE010000013.1 GCA_023143685.1 Candidatus Omnitrophota bacterium | reverse complement strand
CATATTAAAAAAGTTTTTCAGCAAGCAGATGTAGCCCTTCCGGGGATTATTGCGGCAAGGGAAATAGATCATCATAACTGGGCGAACGCGGTAAAGGATGTGTTTCTTCTTAATAAGCCGGAAATAAAGGTTCAAACAGATCATACTCGCTGTGGACTTGGTAAATGGATAACAGGTGACGGCAGAACGGCGTATGGCCAGGGCAGTGATGAATTCAAGAGGGCTTTTGATGAGATGGTACACTCGCATAAAAACCTTCATGAAAGCGTCGTTGATGTAATCGATGAATATAGACCGGTACATCTCGGGTTGTCAGACCTTTTGCTGGGCCGGCTTCTTGATCATAAGAACTGGGCTGAAAAGGTTTCCGAAGCTATCATTGACGGGGATTCAACTTTAGGTGGTGTACAGACAGATCCGGAAAGGTGTGCCTTTGGAAAGTTTTTAGCGTCAGAAGAATATTATGAATACGCGAAAGATTTTCCAAAATTTAAAGAAGCAATGGATGCGGCTAAAGAACCGCACAATCATTTGCATGAGTCAGCAGTAAAGATAACGCGTGCTTTGAAAAGCGCTGAAGGAAGGAGCCGCGCTGAGAAAATCTATAAAGAACAAACGCTGGTCGCTTTAGAAAAAGTTGGTCACCATTTTCATGAGGCGATTACTGCGGAAGAGGAATTGCTTAAATCAAACCATAAGTCGAAAAAGCTGTTTAATGAAAAGACAATACCGTTCTTACACGAGACAATAGAGCATCTAGGCGGCATGAAAACGGCTGCTGAACATGCCTTGGCAGGGGCAAAGGAAGCGAACAGGATTTTTGCAGAAGTAACCGCGGTACAATTGCATGAAGTCCAAAAATTATTGGCAGATGCCAGGGACAGAGTAAAAAATAATGTTATGTCTCAGGATGTAATGTTGGATAGCGCGCAAGCAACTCAGCGAAATATATCTATAGCGGGTATAGTCGCTATTGTTTTGGGGATATTTTTTGCTTTTATTATTATCCGTGGAATCGTAGCAGTCTTGACAAAGATTGTTAACGGGCTGGGCAATGCGTCTGATCAGACAGCATCTGCTTCAGGCCAGGTTTCAAGTTCTTCTCAGCAATTATCCCAAGGGGCAACTGAGCAGGCATCGTCATTAGAAGAAGTATCCAGTTCTTTAGACGAGATGTCTTCGATGACTAAGCAGAACGCGGATAACGCCGGCAAGGCAAGCCAGCTGGCAGGGGATGCAAGAAGCAACGCGGAAAAAGGCGATGCTGCAATGAACAACTTGCAGGATGCGATGACAAACATTAATGAATCTTCTGACAAGATCAGCAAGATCATTAAGACCATCGAAGAAATCGCGTTTCAGACCAACTTGTTAGCCTTAAACGCGGCGGTTGAAGCGGCGCGTGCGGGCGAGCACGGAAAAGGGTTTGCGGTTGTAGCTGACGAGGTGCGTAACTTAGCACAGCGTGCCGCGGTTGCCGCAAAAGATACAGCGCAGTTGATTGAAGACAGTGTTAACCGTGCGAAAGAAGGGACAGAGATCGCCAAAACAGCAGGTGAATCCTTATCAGAGATCATGGACGGGTCAAAGAAGGTCGCGGACATTGTTAATGAAATCGCTTCAGCCAGTAAAGAGCAGGCAGAGGGGATTGGCCAGGTGACGAATGCTGTCAGCCAAATGGATCAGGTCACTCAGCAAAATGCCGCGAACGCGGAAGAAGGCGCGGCAGCAGCTGAAGAGTTGTCATCTCAGGCAGAGGCATTGAAGGGGATGGTTAGCGAACTGCAGTCTGTTGTTGGAGGATCTTCTTTGTCAGGAGGATCAACCTTGGAGATTGGTTCTTCGCGGGCAAGGACCCATACTGTTGAGGCGCAGGAAAGACGACATGCATTGCCAGCACAAAAGGCCGCAGGTGTTAAGGTTGTCAAACCGGAAGAAGTTATTCCTTTAAATAATAAGGAAGAAGGGTTTGATGACTTCTAAAAAAGAAAAAAATTCTGTCATTCCGATGGTTGTTTCCGTCGGGATGACAGGAAAACTTTTTAAGAAAGAATATTGAGGAAAACATAAAGGAGGTCCAGGATGGCAGAAAAAGAAGTTGTGCAACAGGCATCAGCGGACAGCCTTGCCCAAGCTGGAAAGTACTTGACGTTTGCGATCGGCAAAGAAGATTACGGGATTGAGATCTTAAAGGTCAGAGAGATCATCGGGATGATGGAAGTCACAACAGTCCCGCAAGTCCCCGAATATGTCAAGGGCGTCATTAACCTGCGAGGTAAGGTGATTCCTGTTATCAGCCTGAGGTTGAAGTTTGGGATGAACGAGGTTGAGAACACAGAAGAGACATGTATTATCGTTGTTAATATCGACGAGATCCTTATAGGGATCATCATTGATAAAGTCAACGAGGTTTTGGATATAGAACAAGAAGCCATTGAACCACCGCCGAATTTCGGGTCGAATGTCGGAACAGACTTTATCCTCGGGATCGGTAAGGTTGCAGATAGTGTCAAGATTTTGCTGAACATTGATAAAGTGCTCAGCGAAGACATGACGCTTGTCGGCCAGGGAGAAGAGGAGGAAAGCGCAAAATAATCTTTCTCAAAAAAAGACCCTGGGGGATATTTTTTCCAGGGTCTTTTTTTGAGAAAAAAGGCATGGATTCCCTTGACAGAAGGAAGGACTTCTTTTAGCATGAAAATACAGGAAGAATTATTCTTGCCAAAAGGAAAGATTCCTTCACGACAACATATTTCTGAAGAGGAGAAGTTTATGAATACAGCGCTTGAATATCACCGGTGTATGGTGCAACCCGGATATTTAGCTGTTAGTGACAGGCCGGCTGTTTTGTGCGCGGTATGCGGTAATGGTGTGATTATTGTTTTGCGTGACCGCGTTAAAAAAATAGGAGGCGTTGCGTATTGTACTTCGTTAAAAGACGTGCGTAGCGAAAAGCCTACGAATTTTCACGCGGATGTTGCGATTTATTCTTTGGTAAGAAATTTTCTGGGAATGAATTCTTACAAAAGAGATTTGGAAGCGCAGATTTTTGGAGGAGCAAGCCCCGAAGGATCCGGGCAAAAACGTGTAAAAAAGATTTTGAAAACATGCCGTAAGGTTTTTAAAAAACTGGATATTGATATTGTTTCTGAGGACGTTGGTGGCCGCGTTGGGCGCAAAGTGATGATGAATACGCTTTCAGGAGAAGTAGCTGTTTTAAAAACAAACCGTATACGACGAGCCGACTGGGCTTCCCGGGTGGCTGGGTATCAGTATTAATTTTGAGGAACATATTATGAGTTTTGAACTTGAGACAGGGGTTGATATTACAGAACGGGAGTATAAAAGGCTTGTAGAGTTTATCTATGCGCAAAGCGGAATAAACTTGGGCGACAAGAAGAAAGAACTTGTTAAGGCGCGGCTGGGGAAACGTCTTAAGGTTTATGGCTTCCGGAAATTTCAGGAATATTATGAATTTGTCTCTTCCCCCAAAGGTAGCGACGAGCTTGTTGAGATGCTCGACGCCATCTCTACCAACGTGACTTCATTCTTCCGGGAAAAACAGCATTTTGATTTTTTAAACCGTGTCGCGCTACCGGAAATTATTAACCGGAAAAAACAGCAGAGGGATAATCGAATTCGCGCCTGGAGTGCGGCCTGTTCAACAGGCGAAGAAGTTTATACGGTGATGATAGCCTTGATGGATTTTTTAGGCCAGGAAAAGAAGTGGAATGTTAAAGTGCTGGCAACAGATATTTCAACGAAAGTGTTATCAGTTGCGAAACAAGGTGTTTATGATTACCAGAAAGTCAAGACGGTTCCCCCGATCCTTTTGCAAGAGTATTTTAAACAAAGGATTGAGGGGAAAGAAAAAACATATCAGGTAAAAAACACCATAAAAGAAAAAATTGTTTTTCGTCGATTGAACCTTATGGATCCAGGTTTTCCGTTTAAGGGAAAGTTTGATTTTATTTTTTGCCGGAATGTTATGATTTATTTTGATAAAGAAACACAGACGAAGGTCGTAGATAAATTAATCCACCACCTGGATGTCGGGGGGTATCTTTTTATCGGGCATTCTGAAAGTTTAGCCGGTTTTGCAAAGGACAGGTTGAAAACGTTAGCTCCCGCAACGTTTCAGAAGATTTGTTAGCGGGGAGGGGGCAGGCCGCAGGGGCTGCCGGTTCTGAAAAATTTAGAATAAAGAAAAAAATATGAAAAAAGTAAAAGTCCTTATTGTAGATGACTCGTCGGTGGTCCGTAATGTTTTAACCGAGGAAATGTCAAAAGATGCTCGAATAGAGGTGGTCGGGACGGCCATGGATCCTTATATCGCGCGTGATAAGGTGGTCACATTAAAGCCGGATGTCTTGGTCCTTGATGTGGAGATGCCGCGCATGGACGGCATCACCTTTTTATCTAAATTAATGAAACATGCCCCGATGCCGGTTATTATTTTTAGTTCATTAACGCCGGAGGGATGTGAAACCGCGTTAGAGGCGTTGTCTATGGGCGCGATTGAGGTTATGCATAAGCCGGATTTAGATGTTACGCATAAGCTGCGCGAGGCGATGGTCCAGTTGCAAGATAAGATTATTGCCGCGTCGAAAGTTCGATATAAATTTACGGTTAAAGAAAAAGTCAAAAAGAAAAAGGGCCCCTCATTCACGGATAAAGGCGCTATGATCAAGACAACAGATAAAGTTGTTGCGATTGGCGCTTCGACAGGTGGGACAGAAGCGATTCGTGAGATTTTGCCGACTTTGCCGGCAAATTTCCCGGGGATTGTTATTACACAGCATATGCCGGCGCAGTTTACAAAAACTTTTGCCGACAGCTTGAATAAACAATGTGTTTTAGAGGTTAGAGAGGCTCGGGATAACGATACGATCCGGCCGGGGCTGGTATTGATCGCCCCGGGAAATTATCATATGCTTCTCAGGCGTAGCGGAGCGCGGTATTATGTTCAGGTCAAAGACGGCCCTCTGGTGCATCATCAGCGTCCTTCAATTGAAATTCTTTTTAATTCTGTGGCGAAATATGCGGGAAGCAATTCTATAGGGGCTATTCTTACAGGGATGGGATCGGACGGGGCCGCAGGTTTATTAAATATGAAGAACGCTGGAGCGCATACTATTGCGCAGGATGAAAAAAGTTGTGTGGTTTATGGCATGCCCAAGGCTGCTGTAGAGCAAAAAGCAGCAGTGAGTGTTATCTCCTTGAAAAACATTCCAGGAGAATTGATGCAAAAAGTGTCGAGGTGAGCGGGATAAGCAGATAAAATCTTTTGCATAAAATAAATATTTGCAGTAGAATACATGAATTAGTAATTCACAATAACGGAGGTGTTCTGTGAAGATTCTTGTTGTTGACGACTCTGGGGTTCAAAGAAAAATGATTAGCCAGATTATTCAAAAGGCCGGTTTTGATCATGAAATTTTAGAAGCATGCGATGGAGAGGTTGCGATTCAGACGCTTGCACAAAACTATAAAGATGTCGCGTTGGTTCTTTGTGATTGGAATATGCCTAAAATGAACGGGTTAGAGTTTATCCAGGGGGTTGCAAAGGTTCCGCCGGTTGCTCAGATTCCGATTGTTATGGTTACCACAGAAGGAACAGCGGATAAGATTGAACAGGCTAAACAAGCCGGTTCAAATTTAGCCGGATATATTGTTAAGCCGTTTACCCCTCCGCAATTAAAAGAGGTCATTTCCCCTATATTAGCCAAGACAGAATTTAAGGTCAGCGGTTACGATCAAGGCGAGGCGTAATTATAAAGATAGGAGTTGTAATGGAATTACAAGAGAAAGTTCTTAACGCGTTAAATGCGTCTGTGGAAGAGGCGGTAACAACAACTTTTTCCGCGGAGCATAAAATTGTTGATGGAGATTTGAAAGATATTTCAACAACATCGGTGATTTGTTCGATCGGATTTGGAGGGAGCATTGACGGGTCTGTGTCAATTTGCCTTTCCGATGACGGGGCCTGTAGATTGGTTTCCAAGATGATTGGAATGGACATTGAAGAAATGTGCCCGGATGTTTTGGACGGATCCGGCGAAGCTCTTAATATTATCGTGGGCGGGCTTAAGCGACGGCTGGCAGAGCAAGGGCATAGTTTTGAAATCGGGGTTCCGACAGTTATTCAGGGTCAGAAAATGCATGTTACCAAACCGGGAGAATTGATGGTTATTCGCAAGTGTTTGGTTTTTGAGCAATTCGAGTTTGGGATTACTGTTTTCTTTAAAGAACATGAATCAGGAGAAGATAAAAAACAGGTTACCGAAAAAGCACAATCTAACGCGGGCGACATGTTGAGTAATTTGATCCAGGATGAAAACGCAGGATGATTATAGAAAATAAAAAATAAAATCCAGGCAAGGGGGGGGATTTATGTGGAAAATCCTGGTCGTTGATGATAGTTATGATAATTGTGAACTGATGGCGGAATGGTTGAGAGAGGTTGCTGAGTGTGCTCTTATTACAACCGGAGAAGATGCGATTGTTGCATATAAAAAGGCCATTGAGGAAAACAGTCCTCATGATATTGTTTTGCTTGATATTTCGATGCCGGGGATTGATGGTTTGGATGTCTTAAAAGCGATTCGCGCGAAGGAAGAAGATCGCGGGGTTCTTTTGGGGAGCGGTGTTCCGATTGTTATTGTCACAGCGTATAAAGAACCTTTCCTTGATGCGTTTAATAAGGGATGTGATGATTATATTTTAAAACCGCTTGATCCGAATTATTTGGTTGAGAAGATTCAAAGCAAACTCGCAAAGAAAGAGTAAAAAATAATTAAATAAAGTAGTGAAAAAATCGGCGTTCCGCCGATTTTTTCTTGTATATAGTTTTAACGGATAGAAGATATCAGGTAGAGCAAGAAAATACAGGAGAGAGATGTGGAAGTTTTACTGTTAGTAGGCGTAAGTGTTTTTTTTGGCACATTAGGGGGTAAGGTTTTTCAGAAATTGAAAATCCCCCAGGTGACAGGATATATTGTTGTCGGTCTTTTTTTAGGACAAACAGGAATTAAAATTTTGTCCCTTGATCTTATTGAACAAATGACACCGCTTGTTAATTTAGCTCTCGGGATTATTGGGTTTATGATTGGTTCTGAGCTAAAAATGGAAATATTTCGTAATCGCGGACGGAGTATGTATTCGATTTTGTTTTGCGAAGGGTTGATGACATTTGTTCTTGTTTCCGGGGCGATCACGTTGCTGACAAGGAATTTTTCTTTAGGAATTTTATTCGGAGCCTTAGCTTCTGCAACTGCTCCGGCAGCTACAGTTGATGTCCTGTGGGAGTATAAGACGAGAGGGCCGTTGACAACAACGTTGTTAGCGATTGTGGCTTTAGATGATGTCCTGGCGCTTGTTTTGTATGCTTTCGCAGGGCTTTTAGCAAAATCTTTTCTTTTGCATGAACAGTTTTCGTTGGCGCATGTCTTTTGGAAAGCTTCCCTGGAAATAGGAATAGGGACTCTGATCGGGGTTGTTAGTGGTTTTATTCTGTATTGGTTGATTCATTTTATCCAGGATAAGGAGCGAGTCCTCCCGTTCTCTTTGGGGGTCATTGCATTGACTGTTGGGCTTGCAACACACTTTAAAATTGATTTGATTCTTGCGTGTCTCTTGGCCGGCATAACGTTAACAAATATTGCCCCGGTTGAAAGCAAAGAGATCTTTAATGCGATTAAGCGATTTAGTGTTCCACTGTATATCTTTTTCTTTGTCTTGGTAGGGGCTCGATTGAATATTGCTGTTGTTTTTGGTGCAGGACTAGTTGTTTTGGCTATGACTTACCTTGTCAGTCGAACGGTTGGAAAAGTTGCGGGATCTTTTATCGGTGGGCTTTTAGGGAAAGCCCCGAAGAGCGTGACCAGGTATTTAGGATTAGGTCTCTTTTCGCAGGCAGGGGTGGCGATTGGCCTGGCGATTTCTATTTTTCATAATTTGAGTCATATTGGCCCGGAGGCGGCACAGGTGGGGTTAACAGTTGTAAATGTAATCGTTGCCACAACTTTTGTGGTTCAGCTTATAGGCCCTCCTTGTGTGCGTTTAGCCGTTGAAAAAGCAGGAGAAATGTGGAAGAATATTACAGAAGAAGACATCATCGAGTCCTACAAGGTGGTGGATTTGATTGAAAAAAATGTCCCTGTTATTCGAGAAGATGCGGATTTGAATGAAATGGTTGAGTTGGTGAAGGAAAGCGAATCGTGTGATTTTTGTGTGGTGGACAAGAATGATCATTTGTTGGGGAGTATTTCGATTGGGGACTTGCGGGATGTTTTGTTGGATCAAGGCACGGGATTAAGGCAGCTTGTTTTGGCGAAGGATATTGCCGTTCCAAGCACCCGTGTTATTGCGGCATCTCGGCCTTTGAAAGAGGCGATTGATATTTTGCGTCGAAAAGATCTGGATTTTTTGCCGGTTGTCAAAGATGAAAAATCAAGAAAGCTGGCAGGGTTGATTCATTATCGGTGTGTCATGAAAGGGGTTGATCGCGAACTGTTGGCTCGACGAGGACAATGAAGCCTTCTACACTCCCCGATGCAAGCATCGGGGTATTGAAAAGAATAGAAGGTCTCGGGAGGATTCTCGATGAACGGATCTGTTGTTGTGATAAATCGAAAACGAATTTTTTGTGTTGCTTTTTTATTTTTGGCTGTATTCTCATCCGGGTGTGATGTGGTTTATCGGTTTTTACAAAAAGAAGGCGCGCAAGAAAGGGATTTGTTGGGAGAGGTTGTCCCTTTTGAACGCAACGACAAGGTTGCTGAAGTTCAAAAGCTTTTAAAGCTTTATGGGTATAAAATCGGAAAAGTTGATGGCATTTTAGGAGCGAACACGAGAAATGCTATTGCTGTTTTTCAAGAAAACACGGGGATTAAAGTAAGCCGGTTTGTGGATTATGAGACTTGGGAAACACTAAATCTTTTCGTGGATTACGGGTTGGTGGTAGATGGCGAGATTAATTTCTTTGTTGTTCAGCAGGCGTTAACTAACGCGGGATTTGATCCAGGGCCTGTTGACGGGAAACCGGGACGCAAAACACAAAAGGCAATCAAGGATTTTCAAAGGGATGCGGGCCTCAAAGCTGATGGAAAAGTAGGGTTTCGGACTCTTAGCGAACTGGCAACATATCTTTCTCTTTATGAAAAAGAGTAGAGTTCGCATGAAGATGAAGAAGAGTCCTTTTTTAGGACCAGCAGCCTTGCTATTAGGTAATATTCGTCTTATAATAAATAAAATTGTTTGAATTTTCTTGGATTTGGCGCTAAAAAATGTCTATGGATCCTCAAAAATCGGAAAAATTATCATTTGAAACAGTTGTTTTTGATTTAGATGGTGTGGTGACAAAAACAGCTCTTGTTCATGCCGCGGCATGGAAAGAGATGTTTGATGAATATCTTCGCTTGCGTGAAAAGCGCGACAATGAATCTTTCCGGGAGTTTACTCACGAAAAAGATTATTTGCCGTATGTTGATGGAAAGCCTCGATATAAGGGAGTGCAGAGCTTCCTGGAATCTCGAGGTGTTTTTATTGATTTTGGTGATCCGCAAGATGAACCGGAAAAGGAAACGGTTTGTGGCTTGGGGAATCGTAAAAATATAAAGTTAAGGGAAGTTTTAAAAACAAAGGGAGTAGAAGTTTATGAATCAACGGTTGCGTTGCTTCATGAACTTCGGCAGCGCGGCATACGTGTAGGCGTAGCTTCTTCCAGCAAGAACTGCCAGTTTGTTTTACAGTCTGCGGGCCTTGAAGATTTATTTGAAACGCGTGTTGACGGGGTTGTTTCTGTTGAACTGGGGTTAAAAGGAAAACCAGAGGCAGATATTTTTGTTGTAGCTGCAAAAAATTTAGGAAGTGAGCCTGATAAAGCCATTGTTGTTGAAGATGCGGTATCCGGTGTGCAGGCCGGGCGTAATGGAAAATTTGGGTTAGTTGTTGGTTTAGCGCGTGAGAAGAACGAGGAAGAATTAAAGAACAATGGCGCGGATGTCGTGATTGAAGATTTTGAAGGGATAACGGTTGATACGATTGAACAATGGTTTAAAGAGAAGGCCACAAGATAATTAATGTTTTTTCGGGCCACGCCTGCCGGCAGGCAGGGGCCGGGAAGAAAGAAAAATTTAAAGGAAGAGTCGTTTTATGAATCCATGGAAATTGATATATGACCGGTTTGATCCGGAAACAGAAAATTTACGTGAAGCTTTGTGCACGTTAGGAAATGGATATTTAGGCTCTCGAGGGGCAACACCTGAAACCGCAGCAACTCGTGTTCATTATCCAGGGACATATATTGCGGGTGTTTATAATTCGTTGATTACGGAGATTGCGGGCAGGAATGTTATGAATGAAGATTTTGTTAATTGCCCGAACTGGTTAGCCCTTAATTATCGAATAGATGATGGCCCCTGGTTTAATCGCTTGAAGGTGAAGATCTTATCCTGGAAGGTTGAATTAAATATGCGCAAAGGAATGTTGTCGCGGAGGTTGCGTTGGCAAGATAAAGAGGGACGTATTACATTAGTTGAAAATCATCGTATCGTAAGCATGGCAGATCCGCATGTTTGTGCTTTGCGCTACACGATCACACCGGAAAATTATAGCGGGAAGATAACGGTCAGAAGCGGGATTGATGGGTTGATTTCGAATGAAGGGGTAGAGCGGTATAAACAACTTAAATCAAAGCATCTGGAACCTTTGTCGCACGGGTCGTTTGGAGATGACGGGGTGTTTCTTCAGCTGCAGACAAATCAGTCCAAGATACAAATCACAGAAGCTTTAAGGACGCTTGTTTTACATGATGGCAAGAAGCTGAAGCCGCAAATGCGGACCCTCCTTCACGGACGAGAAAGAATTATGCAGGAGTTTACCCTGGATGTGAAGAAAGGACATAAATATACAATTGAGAAATTGGTCAGTGTTTATTCTTCCCGGGACCATGGGGTGGCAGATAACTGCGCGTTAGCTCAAGAAAAGGTGGCAACGTTTGAAAATTTTGAAAGTCTTTATCAGCCGCATCAAGCCAGATGGAAGGCTTTGTGGAAGCGGTTTGACATTGAGGTTGATGGAGATCCTTTTGTGCAACAGGTCTTACGGCTGCATGCATTTCATCTTTTGCAGTCTGCTTCCACCTATAATGAAAATATTGATGCCGGTCTTCCAGCGCGAGGGTTGCACGGGGAGGCTTATCGAGGACACATTTTTTGGGATGAACTGTATTCTTTTCCGTTTTATACGTTGCGCGCTCCGGAAATTACAAGAGCTTTGTTGATGTATCGTTATCGACGGTTAGGCGCGGCAAAAGAGTATGCTCGTCAGAATGGGTTTAGAGGAGCGATGTTTCCCTGGCAGAGCGCCAGTACCGGGGAGGAAACCACGCAGGTTGTCCACTTAAACCCGATGTCCGGGAAATGGGGCCCGGATTACAGCGCGTTTCAGAGACATGTCTCGATTACTGTCGCGTATAACGTGTGGTCGTATTTTTACACGTCAGGGGATCGGGATTTTCTTGACCGGCATGGTATCGAAATGATCATTGAAATTGCACATTTTTGGTCGAGTATTGCGCAGTACAATAAAAAGACAAAGCGTTTTGATATTGAAGGGGTTATGGGGCCGGATGAGTTTCATGAAAAAAACCCAGGGGCTCGAAAAGGTGGTGTAAAAAATAATGCCTATACGAATGTTATGGTTGCCTGGGTTATGGAAAAGGCCCTGCATTTGTTAGATGCGATGACAGAAGAAGACCGCCATGCGTTGCTGTTGAAGACAGAGATTGAAGAGGGAGAAATCGAGCGGTGGCGTAAAATGTCAACGAGGACAGCAGTCCCGATGGATAAAGACGGGCTTATCTGTCAGTTTGACGGGTACATGAAATTGAAGGAATTAAACTGGGAAGAGTATCGTCAGAAATATGACAATATCCACCGCGTTGACAGAATTTTAAAAGCAGAGGGATTGTCTCCCGACAGCTTTAAAGTTGCCAAGCAAGCAGATACTTTAATGTTGTTTTATGTTTTAAATTATGACGAGATCATGCATACTTTTCATAAGTTGGGATATCCTTTTAACAAGGAAATCATGAAGAAGAATTATGATTATTATGTGCAGAGGACTTCTCATGGGTCAACATTGAGCCGCATCGTTCATGCTTACCTCGCGGAACGGTTAGGGCACGAAGAAGACTGTATGGAGCATTTTTATGAAGCGTTGAATAGTGATATTCATGATACACAAGGCGGAACAACGCAGGAGGGTATCCATATCGGGGTCATGGGTGGGAGCATTAATATCTTTTTGAAATGTTTTGCGGGCCTTTCGATTTTGGAAGATCGTATTTGCCTGAATCCGGATTTGCCGGAAAAATGGAAACGGATTAAATTTCATATCAGGTATAAAAATATTTGGTTTAATGTCACGGTGACAAAAAACAAGGTGAAAGTTTTGGCAGATCCATTAAGGGAGATTTCACTGCAACCATCTGTGGAAATCCCTATCGAGATTAACCATGCTATTTATAAAATTCGTCCGCGAAAAAGTTTTACCGTCGAGTTTTAAAAGAAAAGAAGATTTCTTGAAAAAAACATGCTAATATCTTTTTTGTTAGTTTTGTTAAATTTTTTTTAAGGACATTGTCATGAAAGTTCATGAGTATCAAGCAAGAGATATTCTTCAGAAAGCAGGGATCCCTGTGCCCGAAGGAGGGGTTGCTGTAACTGTTGATGAAGCGCTGGCGTTTGCGGTGAAAATAGGGTTTCCTGTTGTTTTAAAAGCGCAAGTGCTGGTCGGAGGAAGAGGAAAGGCCGGCGGCGTTAAGGTCGTTAAAACAGAAGACGGTTTAAAGGAAACGTTCGAACAAATCAAGGCATTAACGATCAAAGGGTATCCTGTCGAGAAAATTTTTGTTGTTAAGGCCATTGATATCCAAAAAGAAGTTTATATGGCCATAACAATTGATAACGCTAAAGATGATGTGGTCCTGATCGCGAGTTCCGCGGGTGGTGTGGATATTGAAGAGACCGCAAAAACAAATCCGGAGAAGATTCAGAAATTTTATTTAGAAGGCCAAAGGGATATTGACGAGCATCGGTGGGTTGATTTTATTAGCAATGTTTTTGATGGCGCTCAGGCTCAGGCACAAGGAACAAAGATTTTTCAAAAGCTTCTTGATGTGTTTTTTCAGAAGGACTGCACTCTTGCTGAGATTAACCCTCTGGTTGTCAATGAGCAAGGGCAGTGGCTCGCCGCTGACGCCAAGATGAATTTTGATGATAACGCGTTGTTTCGCCAAGACGAGGTAGCGGCTTTACGTGACATGGCTTATGAGGATCCGGATGAAGTTGAGGCAAAAGAATGTGATTTAAGTTTTGTAAAATTAGACGGGAATGTTGGGTGTATCGTTAACGGCGCGGGCTTGGCGATGGGAACCATGGATATCATTAAGCTTCTTGGTGGAGAGCCGGCAAACTTCCTGGATGTCGGTGGAAGCTCTAACCCGGAGAAGGTGCTGAATGCCTTAAAAATTATTTTAAAGAACGAAAAGGTAAAGGCGGTCTTGATTAATATTTTTGGTGGGATTACGCGGTGTGATGATATAGCGAATGGAATTCTTGAAGCAAGAAAACAATTAGATTTGAATGTTCCGTTGGTTGTGCGTTTAACCGGGACCAACGAGGAAGAAGCTAAAGAGCTTTTAGCTCAGAATGGAATCAGCATATTCTCGACCATGCGAGAGGCTGTGTTGAAGGTTGTTGAAACAGTTTCTGATTAGGATGATTTTAAATGAGTGTTTTAGTTAATAAAGATACAAAATTATTAATTCAGGGCATTACAGGCCGCGATGGGGCTTTCCATTGTGCCGGAATGCTTGAATACGGAACAAATGTGGTTGCGGGTGTGACGCCGGG
>JAGLHE010000129.1 GCA_023143685.1 Candidatus Omnitrophota bacterium | reverse complement strand
TCGACAACTGTATCCATATCATCACCAAGCTCATAATTAGCATTGGCACCGATAAGATCAACATCGTCTTCTTGTGGGTTAAGTCCTGAAACTGTGGCACTAGCATTTTTTGCATAGATGATATCGATTGTCAAAGGATTGTAATCCAAAGTCGCTCGGATAGCATCTGCTGCTGCAGAACCACCTAAATCATCAACTGAACTGCCTGCCTGAGTTGCTCCACCAAAGGCAGCTGAAGAGATGACAAAAGCATTACCAAAGTCAAACTCTTGACGACCAATGGTTACAGTTAATGGAGAATAAAGCATTTCTCTTAACTCAACAAACGCAAAGAGAATATCCATATCTCCATCATTAGTTACTGTTTCTGGTTCACCCCATGTTCTTTCATTAATAAGAGCAATGGTTGCCCCAACATTATCTGTAAGGTCTGCATCTACTCTTAAAGAAGCTGCTGTAAAAAACACATTTTGGTGAAATGTTTCAGCATCTACAGCTGTTCCAAGATCAAACTGGTCGCGGACAACAAACATTGAGTTGATGTCCCCGCTGATCTTGACATTCTGCACACTTGCAACTGCCGGTGAAGCAATCAACGCAACAGCAAGTATCGCGAGTAATAATTTTTTCATAATTGGTTTCTCCTCCCAATTTAGTCAGCATTCTGACTTTAATATATATAACTAGCTTACAATATATGGTCTAGGTAATTTCCTCTTATAGACCCGTATTCGATGATTCCTGACTTTATCTCTTGCATCCCCCCTTTCTTCGTCAGATTGAAACCATCACTGGGTTGATGAAAATAGCTCAGCCTAAAAGACTTGCACCTAATAATACAATATTATGCGCACACCTTTTATGGCGAACTAGAGATATTGTCACACAAATAAAAAACAGAGTCAATCTTTTTTGGGTTTTTTTTCGCTACGCAAAAAAACGCAGATAAACGCAGATTTCAAACACGATGAACACAGATTGTCGACGGGTGTTGGCGAGGCCCGGACCCCTGGCACGAGACCCGGAAAGAATGCGCCTGGGTGGACTCGAACCACCCCTTCAGCCTTAGGAGGGCCGCGCTCTATCCATCTGAGCTACAGGCGCAAATTACCGCTACTTAGCAAAAACTTATTGCTTTTAAATAAGTTTTTGCATTCAACATCCAGAAAAATTTGCGTAGTCCCGCCCACACTCAGCAAATTCAGAATGGCGGGGCAGGCGCAAATTACCGCTATTTATTGGTCAATCACATAAAAATCAGCACGGAGAATTAAAACACCATTCATCACAAGTGTCAATAGAATTATTTTGAATCAGCGCTCTGCCTTAATACTTCCTTAAATATCGGACCGTCCAACCCTTCTCCTTCTAATGCTTTACGGACTTTTTCCTTCACAGCCTGATTTTCAGGGTTAACGGCTATTGCCTTTTGATAAAAATCCACTGCCTTATGAATCCGGCCTTTTTTTTGATAAATTTCCCCCAACTCATAATACACATCAAAATGGTTAATATCTAAGGAAATCGCTTTGTGAAAATAATTTTCAGCAGCATCATTATCTCCCAGCCCCATTGAAAGCATTCCTAAATTATAATACACATTCGCATAATCAGGTTTGATAGCAAGAGCCTGCTCATATAATTTCATGACTTGCTGAATCTGTCCTTGCTCCTTTGCCGTCACACTTTCGCCTCCCCGATACCGACTCAACATTTTCTGAAAACTATCTTCCACCGTATGCGCCTCTGCCAATTTCTTATAAAATAACGCTCGAGGCCCCTTATCCTGAACACTGATCTGGTGTCCCCAAAGCGCCACGCCGTTACGCCAGACCTGACATTGATAAAACGTCTTAATTGACAAAAACCCTGTTATCAAAATACTCAGAATTAAAAAACCAATTCTTTGAACCTTCTTCTCTTTTATCTTCAGAAAACCGCTTGCCCACATTTCTCCCAGCAGCAAACAAATACCTAAACTCGGCAGATACATAAACCGGTCCGCCACCATATTCGCATCAGCAGCCTGATCCATCCTTAATAAAAAAAAGATAGAGGCAAAATAGAACAAAAACGCAAAAACAAAAAGACGGTTCCGTCGATATAAAATCAAAAGACCTGAAAGCCCACATAAAAAGACAACAGCAAATACATATTCAATATTAGCTATGGTAACAGGCTTGGGAAACGCGTGGAACAAGACAAAAACATCCGGCCAAAGAAATTTGCGCACATGAAAGGCAAAACACCAAAGCCAGGTTAAAATCGACTCAGGAAAAGTCACCTGGGCAGATCGCATATGAAAAACATACGTCATCCAAACAACCGGAACAAGCAAAGCCCCGACAGA
>JAGLHE010000128.1 GCA_023143685.1 Candidatus Omnitrophota bacterium | reverse complement strand
GCCATTGGTTTAGCTAAAGCACTTAAAACCCCCAAAACCATAGTTGCAACTAAAAGAATACCCTTTCTTTTGGTCGCCAAACTGCTGACATAGCTGCAATAACACAATAAAGCCAACATATAAAAAAAGGCATACAGCACATCTTTGCGCTCTGTGACCCATGCCACAGACTCCACATGCATCGGATGAAGGCCAAAAATCAAGGCACCGACAGTACTCGCTGTCAAAGACAACCCTATCCTCAAACCAAACTGAAACACAAAGCCCGTCACCAAAAGATGTAAAAGCACATTATTAAAATGATAAACAAACGGGTCTTCCCCAAAGAAATAATATTCAATCGCGAAAGAAAGAGACGTTAGCGGAATATAGGTCCTGTTAACTGTTGTTGTAAAAATATCCTGGACGTTAAACGATTGGATAAATTGATTCTGAAAAAGATGGGCATCATCATCCCAGTTAACAAAATCATTTTGTAGTGCTGGGAGATAGGCGATAAAAATCAGGAGGAAAACACAGAAGATACCGATAAGGATATTTTTTTGGGAAGGTTTTGTCATATTCCATGATCCGGAACCCGCGATCCAACCGGGCACGCCTGCCTGCCGGCGGCATGAGACACGGGCCACGAGTCACGAAATTTAATATTCAATAATCGAATAAATCGGCAACCCCTCAAGCTTCTGGCGGCCGTTAAGAAAAGACAATTCAATGAGAAAGGCAATACCTACAATTTCTGCACCAAAGCCATTAACAAGTTCTGTCACGCCCTTAACTGTTCCACCGGTAGCTAAAAGATCATCTACAATCAACACACGCGTACTTTCAGACAAGGCATCTTCATGAATTTCTAATGTGTCTGTCCCGTACTCCAACTCGTACGTAACACTTTTTGTTTTATAAGGAAGCTTTCCCTTCTTACGCACAGGCGTGAACCCCGCGCCTAACATATAGGCCAAAACAGAGCCAAAAATAAACCCTCGGGATTCAATCCCGATGACCTGGTCAATCTTCTCATCCTTATATTTTTCGATCAAGATATCAAAAGCACTCTTTAATGCCTCAGGATTGCTTAAGAGCGTTGTAATATCCTTAAAAATGATCCCTTCTTTTGGGAAATCCGGTATATCTCGAATTGTCTGTTTTAATTGTTCTACGTTCATGAGTGATTCCTTTCTAATAATCGCTAAACCACGCTAAACTTTACGTTAAACTACGCGAAAACTATTGACACGGATTAGCGGCATTTCCCAACTGACTTACGGTGGACCAACTTTGCCGGCAACACGTCCTTGACCGGCAATTTGGCTTTTCCTAAACTAATTTGATAAAGTTTTTCAGCCCCCACACGGCCCATCTCCACAAGCGGCTGAGCCACGGTTGAAAGGGGCACAGAACTTGTCACACTTAACGGGTTGTCGTCAAACCCAAAAACCGACAAGTCTTCCGGAACACGGATCGCATTCGCCCGGGCAGCATCTAACACCTCCAGGGCCATCACATCTGAAGCAGCAAAAATCGCGGTTGGGCGATCCGTCAACTTCAAAAGCTTTTCTGCCGCTATTCTCGCCGGTGTTCTTAAAAAATCGCCGCGCGTAATGTAAGCCGACGGGACTTTAATGTCCGCCTCTTTCAATGCTGCTTTAAATGCCGACAAACGCACTTCCCCCGCTTGTGTGGTAGCGTCTCCGGCAACCGTTGCAATCTTTTTATGTTCTTGTTTGACAAGATACCGGACAATTTCTTTTGTTGCTTTTTCATTATCAATCGAAATGCAGTTAAACGGTTCTTCAAGATAATTATTCAAGACAACCGTCGGCATCCCTTGCGCAATCGCTTTCTTGACAATCCCAACATCATTATCGATATCAGCAAAAACAATCCCGTCGACATAATTGCGATCCAATAACGAAGCGTTAACCCAATTTTTATGGTCAAACCGGTCTGTCACCCGTATCAGGATATCAACCTTAATCCGACTGGCAGTTATACTAACCCCTTTAATGATTTCACTCGCATAAAACGAATGAAAAACATCTTCGAAGCTGGGGATCACCAAGACAAAGGTTCTCTTTCGTCCTTTAATCCTCATCTCCCTGTCCTTGTTTTTGTTCTTCAACAATTTGTTTAATTTTTTTAAGAGTGGCAGCCTCGATTTGCCGAACGCGTTCTCTTGAAACACCAAGTTGTTCGGCAATCTCAGCTAAAGTGTGGGTATTTCCATCCATAAGGCCAAAGCGCATATTAAGAATCAGCCGTTCCCGTTCGTTCAACATCTCCAAAAAACCCTGCGCCCGTTCCTTATCAAAAAACATCTCCAGGTGTTCGTCCGGAGCTACGAGGGACTCGTCATGAATTACATCTTTGACCCGGCTATCACCATTTTCCCCGATAGGGGCATCCAGGCTCGTCATTTTGGCAATCGATTTCTCCAACTCACGCACTCTATTCACAGGGACTTGTAATCTTTTCGCAATTTCCCCTAAAGTTGGTTTACGTTTCAGCTTGTGCGATAACTGTTCTATAACCTTCTTATACTTCAAAATTTCTTCATTCATATAAACAGGGACCCGGATCATTTTGCCCTGGTCTAAAATTGCACGCGAGATTCCCTGTTTAATCCACCAAGCCGCATAAGTCGAAAAACGAAACCCTCTCTCTGGGTCAAATTTTTCAACACCTTTCATGAGCCCTATATTACCTTCTTCAATAAGGTCACTTAAAGGAACACCTAAATTCATATAACGTTTGGCAATACTGATAACAAGGCGGAGGTTAGAACGGATCATTCTGTCGCGGGCATCTTTATCCCCTTTCTGAACTTGCCTACCCAGATCAATTTCTTCCTGAGCAGTCAAGAGGGGAATACGACGGACATCTTTAAGATATGCTTTAATCGGATCCATTGGTTTTAACTTTTAAGTACGGAGTACAAATACAGAGTAAAACTTTAAATTTAAAATAAGTTCGCTTGATAGTTTTGATTGCTCACAACTATTTTATGACCGTGTAGGAATTTCGTATGGAGTCTTTTGAAATTCCTATACTATAAAATATTAGAATAACATAATAACAAAAGAACTGTTGTATGACACGATTTTTTTTGGAAATATACAGATAAGCAATCTCATGAGTTTCCCCATGAGATTGCTTATCTGCGTTCATCAGTGTTTTTATTTTTCCAACGCGGCCTGGCCAGCAGCCAAACGCGCGATCGGAACACGGAACGGTGAACAGCTGACATAGTTAAGGCCCGCCTTCACAAAAAACTTCACTGAATCCGGATCCCCGCCATGCTCACCACAAACACCGCATTTTAAATTTTTACGGGTTGATCGTCCACGAAGAACACCTGTCACCACCAATTCACCAACACCTTCCTGGTCGATAGAGGCAAAAGGATCTTCTCTTAAAACTTCCTTGTCAATATAATCAGGCAAGAATGTCCCGACATCATCACGGCTGTAACCGAATGTCATCTGCGTTAAATCATTCGTTCCGAATGAGAAAAATTCCGCCTTTTCAGCAACTTTATCCGCAACAAGCGTTGCTCGTGGAATTTCCATCATCGTCCCGACCATATAGCTGACTTTGGCTTTCTTCTTCTTAATAATCTCATCCGCTGTTTGACGGGCCACTTTTTCTAAGATATCAAACTCAGCTTTTGTTCCGATAAGCGGGATCATAATTTCCGGAAGAACTTTGACTTTCTTTTTGGAAACATTACATGCCGCTTCGATGATCGCCGAAACCTGCATCTTGCAAATTTCCGGATATGTGATAGACAGACGGCAACCGCGATGACCTAACATTGGGTTAAATTCATGCAAGCTGTCCACTTTGGCCTTTATTTTTGCTGCTGTTGTCTTTAATCTTTTAGCCATCTCCGCCTGGCCCTTCGCATCATGCGGCAAGAACTCATGCAATGGCGGATCAAGCAAACGAATCGTAACCGGCAAACCGTTCATCACTTTAAAAATGCCTTCAAAATCTTTTCTTTGGTAAGGCAACAACTTCTTTAAAGCAATTTCTCGTCCAGCTTGATCTTCCGCAAGAATCATCTCACGAATCGCCCAAATACGATCGCCTTCAAAGAACATATGCTCTGTACGCGTCAACCCGATCCCCTCAGCACCAAACGCGAGGGCGTTTTGAGAATCTTTAGGTGAATCCGCGTTTGTACGCACATTAATCTTACGGTATTTGTCTGCCCATTCCATGACTTCCACAAACATCTTACAAACAGGATGTTTTTTAGCAGCCGCTTTTCCTTCGACAATACCAGCGACAACAGGAGAAGATGATGTACCTACATGACCCAGAAGAATTTCTCCGCTGGAACCATCGATCGAAATTTCATCGCCTTCCTTAATAACGCGGCCATCAACTTTGATTTGCTTTTTAGAATAATCAATTTCAAGCGCACCACAACCAACAACACAACATTTACCCCAACCACGAGCAACAACAGCAGCGTGTGATGTCATCCCTCCTGTGGATGTCAAAATTGCCTGAGCCGCCCACATCCCGCTAACGTCTTCCGGAGATGTTTCTTTACGGACCAACATGACTTTCTTTCCCTTAGCTGCCCACTTCACAGCATCATCAGCTGTAAAAACAACAAGGCCGTTTGCTGCCCCGGGGCCTGCGGGTAAACCTTTTCCGACAACGCGTTTAGCTGCGATTGCGGCGGTCTTTGCCTTTGGATCAAAAACAGGGAACAGCAACTGGTTCAACTGATCCCCCTCGATACGAAGAAGACCTTGCTTATCTGTGATCAATTTCTCGTTAACCATATCGGTCGCAATCTTTACCGCGGCCAAACCTGTTCTTTTTCCTGTGCGTGTTTGTAACATATAAAGTTTACCTTCCTGAATCGTAAACTCCACATCCTGCATATCTTTGTAATGTCTTTCTAAACGCAACCTTATCTTATCAAGTTCCCCATAAATTTTTGGCATTTTCTTCTTTAATGTAGAGATCGGATCCGGTGTACGGATACCAGCCACAACGTCTTCTCCTTGCGCGTTGATCAAATATTCGCCAAAGAATTCGTTTGTCCCGTCGGCAGGATTTCGTGTAAATGCAACACCTGTCCCGGAAGTCTCTCCCATGTTGCCGAAGACCATGGACTGCACGTTAACCGCTGTTCCTTTTAAGCCAAAAAGTTTATTAATCTGACGATACGCTACAGCCCGCGGGATATTCCAAGACCCAACAACCGCGTCAATCGCTAATTCCAACTGCTCGCGCGCCTTTACGGGGAACCCTTTCCCTACGTGCTTCTTATAAACTTTTTTATACGCCTCAACAACTTCTTTTAGCTCTTCGGTTGTCAAATCCGTATCTTGCTTTCTTTTATATTTTTTCTTAATGCGGCTTAATTCAACTTCAAAATGATGATGATCAACACCCATACACACATCACCGAACATATTAATAAACCGACGGTAAGAATCCCATGACATACGCTCGTTGCCTGTCTTTTTTGCCAACCCAACAACCGCGTCATCATTAATCCCAAGATTTAAAACTGTGTTCATCATACCCGGCATAGAAACCGCAGCCCCACTACGAACAGACACAAGAAGAGGATTATCTTTATCCCCAAACTTTGCGCCCATAATCTTTTCCAGCTTTTTGATATTTGCATCAACTTCCGCGTATAGGTTAACCGGCTTTTTCTTACCATGCTTGCAGTAATAGTCACAGACCTCAGTTGTGATAGTAAAACCAGCCGGCACAGGAACACCGATATTAGACATCTCGGCAAGGTTTGCACCTTTTCCACCAAGAAGCTCTTTCATGTCCGCTTTTCCTTCGGCTTTTCCACCCCCAAAAAAATAAACGTATTTAGCCATTTTCTTTATAACCTTTCGTTTTTTGTTTAAGGGAACAGTCCCCATACGGGGCCAGCCCCCGATCTTCTAAAATTTAAACTTATCCTGAAAATTCAACCTGTAAATATTCCTTCAACCGTTCAATCGGAATTCGCTTTTGCTCCATCGTATCCCGAGAACGGACTGTCACTTGTTGGTCTTCCAAAGACTGCACATCAACGGTCACACAAAAAAATGTTCCCACCTCATCCTGACGGCGGTAAAGCTTGCCGATCGCCGCTGTATCATCATACACACAACTAAAATCCTTTTGCAATTCTTTTCTCAGGGCCTTAGCCTTAGTTACAATGTCAGAATTTTTCTTTAATAAAGGCAGAACCGCGACCTTGACAGGAGCCAACTCTTTACTAAACCTCAAAACAACGCGCGTGTTATCTTTTACCTGTTCTTCATGGTAGGCATCGACGATAAAGGCCAGGGTCGCGCGATCCACCCCGCCGGAAGGTTCTATAATATAAGGGAAAAATTTTTCATTCGTCACGGTGTTATGATATTTAAGGTCCTTACCGGAAAACTCCGAATGCTGTCTTAAGTCAAAGTCCGTGCGGTTCGCTATCCCCTCGAGCTCTGACCATCCAAACGGAAATTTGTATTCCACATCCGTGCATCCTGCCGCATAATGCGCAAGCTCATCATCACCATGTTTGCGCAGCTGCAAATTTTCTTTTTTGATACCCATTTCAAGATACCAATTAAACCTCTCATCGATCCACTGTTGGTGACACTCTTTGGCATCTTCGGGGTTGGTAAAGTACTCCACTTCCATCTGCTCGAATTCTCGTGTGCGGAAGGTGAAATTTCCAGGAGTGATTTCGTTACGGAAAGATTTTCCGATCTGTGCAATGCCGAATGGCAATTTTTTGCGTGTGGTATTAACTACATTATTGAAGTTCACAAAAATCCCCTGAGCGGTCTCCGGGCGAAGGTAAGCAACACTGCTTTCATCTTCGACCGCTCCAAGAAACGTTTTGAGCATCAAATTAAAAGCCCTTCCCTCAGTAAAGTCTGTTTTACCGCAGGAAGGGCATTTTTCATCAATATGATCTTTACGAAACCGCTTTTTACAATTCTTACAGTCCACAAGGACATCTGTGAAATTTTCAGTATGCCCTGACGCGCGCCAGGTTTCTGGATGCATGAGAATGCTGGCATCCAAGCCCACCACATCATCACGACCGTGCACAACAGATTTCCACCATGCCGCCTTCACGTTGCGCTTTAATTCAACGCCTAAAGGCCCATAATCCCAAGCACTTCCAAGCCCTCCGTAGATTTCAGAAGACTGAAAGATGAAACCCCTTCTCTTGCAAAGGGAAACAATTTTGTCCATATCAACTTGTGTTGCCATATTTCGTGATTTGGGCCCGATCCCAAGGCCTTATATGAAATAAAAATATTAAAAATATATTTAATTGTTTAAATAGAAGCCATATTCTATCTAAAAAATTTTAAAAAAGCAAGAAAATTTATGAAAATGGACTAAAAAAACCAATTACTGTGACCAAATAGCCCCGAGAAATGACAACCTTCCCTGCCGATACAGGGATATGATTTACTTTTTTGCTCGATTAAAAATCTGCTGTAGTGAAAAAGCGATCATGCTCAGATAAAGCGGTACGAGGGGAAAGGAATAACGAGGCAAAACATGAAAAAAGGAATGGCAGAAAATATAAAAGATAACCAACAGCACTATAAAAAACAGGACTGCGCTTGCTTCATCAAACGGTTCTTGCTCAGAGGAGATATTGCGACAAGCTGCCAAAACAATTTTAATCACATAAAGCAGCGCAAGAAAAGACAACAACGCCAGCAGGAAACTTAGTCCATAATTAAAAGGCATACATCCATATAAATTCGACACCCAATCCGGATACACAACATAGGCCATGGACCTAAATTCCCAAAAAAACATTTTGATGCTTTCCACACCCATCAAAAGTGTCACCTGAAAGGGATGCTGCATAATTCCTTGAACAGAAAGTCGCAGAAGTTGTTTATTCACTTCCTCAGGATTCAAGCCGCTATCGCGCAGCTCTTTCATTTTGCTAAAACCAAAATGATCTGATTTGGAATAATGCCAAAACATGCAGTCTTCATCATCAAGCAAGGCATTACAAACTTCATGTCCGCTCGAATAGGCCAAGGCCGTCTTTAAACGCCGGGCTGTTAATTTCTCTGCCCGCCGCGCTGTATTACCATAAAACGCATACGCCCCTCTATTCGTTAAAGTAAACTGTCCGTTATAATACTTATTCGCCAATTTATACAAAATAATAAACCCATAAAAGGCAACAATAACGCTTAAAATTAAAATACTGCATCGCTTCCAGACACCTTTATCTTTTTGCACAAAGGAGCATATCCACATACTAAAAAGCATCAGCGGCACAACAAGCTCAAAAATACCTTTAACAAAAGTCATTGCCACAAAAGACAGCCCCAAAAACAGACCGGATAAAACAACCTGACCGCCCCCCTTTTTTTCCTTTTTTATTAGAACACACCTCCATGCGCGCGCGCCTAAAAGAACAATCAGTAAAACAATCGGATAAGCAACAATCTCCGAATAAAGACGCAAAGCTGAGTTGAGAATCGCGGGAGAAAAACCCAAATATAAAACAGCCAAGGCAATAAAAAAATCACTGACCTTCAATTTTTTCAATACGACCGCCATGAGGATCTGCGTTAAAAAAAGGATGCCCAGCTGAAAAATTTTCTGAATGGACAAATAGGAAACAGAAAAATTCTCCCCAACGCGCATAGCCAAAGATACTAAAAAAGGATAAATCGGCTCACGGTTCGGCCCTGACATAAAATACGCACCCCACCCCTGATGGTTAAGCAATCTCCCCAACTGTTCATACCCAAAAGAATCATGGAAAATAATGATTTGGGATAAAAAACCGATATATATCCAATACAACACGGATATAATCATAGCCCGGAATACAAACGGAAATATTTTTCTTTTTTTCTCTATCAAGGGTGAATCCATAATAATTTTAACGCAATGTTAATTTTCTTATATAATAACCGACAATGCTTAAAACAATAAAAAAATTTATCATAAACAACATGCTCGAGAGATGCCCGGTACCTGTACCTCTCCAAGCCTTTATCTCGATTGGCCTGCTATGCCTTTTGATCATCGCCCTGCACAAACCGTTTTTTGCTTATATGATTTCTGAACGTGAAAAAGTGATTGTCAAAACCAAAATCAAAGAAATCAACCTCTTCATGCCAGCATCCTTTGATTCTCTAATTACTCTCTCAGAAAAACCGGAATCCGGGATCAACCAGGAGATGTTTCGATATTTCGAACTTCTCGCGCAAGTATATAATCATTCAGCTGACACGCACAGCCTGTTTGGTTTTTGTCTTTTTCATCGGGGCAAAAATGACAAGGCCATCGCTTCTTACAAAAAAGCGGCTGAATTAAACCCGCACTTTTTCTGGACCCATTACAACCTCGGAATCCTCTACTTTAAAAAAGAACAATTCAACGATGCCGTAGTTGCGTTCCAAAAAGCCCTGGCAACAAGACCCAAACACACACTTCAAACTATTTTTCACTCGAAAGTTTACCGACAGATTATTCAAAAGACTAAGAACAACTCAAACGATGTCGAGGCCAGATTAACAACAGGCTATCTAAACAGCCGCAAACTGCTCATGTTAAGTTATTATTATTTGGGGTTAAAATTAAAATCTCTCGGACAGGATGGCGCGACAGGAATTCTTCAGCAAATCAACCCACCTTCACCTGAACAAACAAAATTGATAACAAAAAATCTCGGCCTTTACATTTTCTAATAAGATTTTAAAGGGTGCGTCAGGGGTTTAATTTATTCAGCTCTTCATCATTAATCGAAAAACTATGTTCTTTAGAAGGAAATTTTCCATTGATAACATCTTGATGAAACTGCTCAATTCCTTGTGCCATCATTGTGCCAACTTCCAGGTATCTTTTAGCAAACTTCGGGCGAAAGGCATCATACAAGCCCACAAGGTCATGCGTCACTAAAACCTGCCCGTCGCAATACGGGCCAGCCCCAATCCCAATCGTTGGGATCGATAACTTTTTCGTAATCATCTCAGCTAACCGGTCAGGAATACATTCCATGACAACACTAAAACATCCCTTTGCTTCCAAAGCTTTCGCTTGATCAACAATCGCCTGAGCAGACACAGAATTCTTGCCCTGCACCTTAAACTCTTCTGCTGTCTGCGGTGTCAAACCTACATGCCCCATCACAGGAATTCCGGCAGCCACAATTTTCTCAGTCACAGCCAAACAGTCTTCAAACCATTCAAGCTTAACCGCATCGCATCCGGCCTCATCGATAAATCGTTTCGCATTATCAACGGGCGCGTCTCCACCAATCTGATAAGATTCATAAGGCATATCTCCAACAACCACCGCGTGAGAAACTGCACGCGAAACAGCCTTGGCATGATGCAACATTTCCATCATCCCGACATCGCGCGTGGACTCTAAACCCAAAACAACATTCGCCACAGAATCCCCAACAAGAATAATATCAATCCCTGTTTTATCAATCACAGCTGCCATGGGATAATCATAGGCCGTAAGCATCGTGATCTTTTGACCCTCTTTTTTCTTGTCACCAATTTGTTGAACTGTTAAACGGTTTGACATTTTAGATCCTTAGACACAATTATTTTTCACTTATAGGCACCGGAGCGACCTTATCATAATATTTATCTTGCTTTAACTGTTTAACCCTTTTTAAAAATCTTTTTGTTGATTCTATTTCCTGCAGTTTCCTTTCTTCATTAATTTCCCACGCCCGCGTCCCTTCCCCGACCCCATAGAAAACAATGATATCCTTTTTTTCCACCCAGCCGGCAACCCACTGCAACCGTTTAGGCGTCCTTGTCTGCACAACTGAAAGCTCCTTTTTCCCTAGAGAATCAAACAAATGAATCTTAATACACAAATACGTACGCATATCACTTTTGTCTTTATTAACCGATATCCCTA
>JAGLHE010000127.1 GCA_023143685.1 Candidatus Omnitrophota bacterium | reverse complement strand
CAGCTTATCGCACAAAAATTTCAGTTTAAAACATAAAAATCCAGGAAAAGCGGTCGTGATCAACAAATTACTTACAATTGCCAAAAATACATTCACCGAAACGCTAAGACAGCCTGTTTATGCTGTAATCCTCTGTTTTGCGCTATTAATGTTCCTTCTAAGTCCTTCAATAACAATGTATTCGCTGGACGAGGACATAAAACTCCTGCGCGAGATTGGGCTTTCTACGCTATTTCTCACCGGTTTGTTCATAGCCATTTTTTCGGCTTCCGGGGCTGTGACAGAGGAAATCGAGACAAAAACGATAACAACTGTCCTTTCCAAGCCGATAAGTCGCCCTACTTTTATTGTCGGCAAGTTCCTTGGAGTTTCTGCAGCGGTTGCTGTTGCTCATTATATTTGTACTTTGGCGTATCTTATGATTGTCCGGCATGGTGTGCTTGAGGCTGCGAGCGATACACATGACTGGACGGTGATAGGGGCAGCTTCGGCGACGGTGCTTCTTGTGCTTTTCATAACTGCTTTTCTAAACTACTCTTATGACTGGAATTTTCCGGCAACGGCGATAGTTTTGACTTCTATTTTCGCGACATTTGCCATGTTGTTTCTGCTTTGTATCGACAGGGACTGGAAATTTAACCCCGCCAATAATCAGATCGCATTGTTTGATGTCAACGCATCTCTTTTGCTTTTGCTTGCAACTTTGGTGCTTGTGTCGCTTGCGATAATGTTCTCAACGCGGTTTAACGTAGTTTTAACGCTGATTTTTTGCGTTGGGGCGTTTTTATTTGGTCTTATTAATGATTATATTTATGTTAAGATCACTACCAGTTATCCACACGGGCAGGTTTGGGGGCAGGCTGTGCGGACCTTTATTCCTAACTTTCAGGTTTTTTGGATAAGCGATGCCATCTATGAAGGCAGTGCGATACCGGCTAGCTATATCCTCACAAGTAGTTTATACGCCGGTCTTTACATCTCCGGGATACTGTTTCTGGCAGTGGCATTTTTCCAGAAAAGACAGGTTGGATAGTTAGTCGATAGTCGTTACGATGTTTCGGTTTCGCCGGGAGCCATGCCGCGACAAGGGGGCGTGATTGATTATTGTAAGTTGTTTGTTTTTCGGGGGTTAGATTATTTTTTTGATCATGGCTGTTTCGTCACAATGATCCTGTTTTGAGCATCTTGCGCAGTCTGACCAAACTTTCATTGGGAGCTGATCCTTGGCTATGATCTTGAAGCCGATCTTCTCGAAAAAACCTGGTTCGAGGGTTAGGGTGAATACCTTTTCCAGGCCCATTTCTTTTGCGGCGGCAAGGTGAGCTTCGACCAGCTGGGTGCCTATCCCCTTGCCTGCAAAGGACTTATCTACGGCGATGGATTTTATCTCGGCCAGGTCCTTCCATACTATCTGCAGGGCACAGCAGGCTATGGGTGTGTTGTTGTCGAGAGCTACTTTGAACTGTTGAAGATTTTCGTAGATGTCTGCATGGGATCGAAAGAGCATGCGGTCCAGCTGGGCATAAGACGAAATGAGGGTGTGAATAACTGGCACGTCTGTAACTTTTGCATTCCGAATTTCCATGCTTAGAGTATACCAGAAAAAAACGTCAATTCCAACGAGAATTAGCGGTGAAAGGGCTTGTTTTGTGCATTTTTGCCATAGTAATGCAGAAAAATGCGGGTTTTTGCGCAGTTTTGAAAAAGCGCGCAAAACGCTGCATTTTTCTGCAATTTTTTGCAATGAAGGTTTTTTTGGTAGCGCCAAGACCTGTTTTTTTGCAGAAGGTTTGTAGAGATGTAAAGTCGTAAGTTGTGGTAATGGCAGTTAAAAGTTTGAAAGTGACAGGTTAAAGGTAAAAGTTTTTTTGACAGGATAAACGGGATTTGTGGTTAGAGGGTTAAAGGTAAAATAAAAGATATTAACCGCGGATTTCGCGGATTAGTCGGATTAAAAAATTAAGAAAGTTAAAAGCTAAAGATTTTTTTGCCACCGAGGGCACAGAGGTACACAGAGAAAAACTTAAAGAATTTATTTAGCCACGGATTTCACGGATTACTCGGATTTTTTGAAATGAATAGGAGCAACGGCTGGGCTTGTGAATTTATTCACAAGTGTTAGTGCCGCAAAAACGGCTCCTGACCCCTTTATTCCCCTTGGAATACAGGTTCCCCAGATGTTTTAGCATTATTCAGTTTTTTCAATATGAAGCAAAGAATATATGTTATCAATATCCTCGCACCATACCCATATCCATTTGTCTCTTCCTTTTCTTCCTGAACGTTTATCAGTTCCACTATGTGAGAATGCAAGTTTTCTCCACCCATCAAATCTGTAGGTATTTCCAGTATGAAGCTTAGCATCTTGATATGACACTGCAAATTTATAGGGAAGTTCTGTGAAAACAAATTCACGCCACAGTCTTAATGCAACTCGACAAATTCCAGGTTTACATGCACACAGGCGAGAAAGTTCAATTGTGTTTTTTCTTGTTAATTTTTTTAACCCGCCACCAACATTTTCTCTAATTAAATGACTTGCTGTGGTAACTGCAATAGGTTCGCTTTTATGGAATAACATATGACAGATTGCATTCTGGTTTCCTCTGCGTAGCAACCCCATTTTATGATTCCATAAAGTCAGATATTCGTTCGCCTCTTTAAGACTTACTTTTTTAAAAGAACAAAGATTATTTTTTTCCATAACTCTCCCCATTATTTTTTAGAAAAGTTACTCAAAAGCAATGAACTACCAATAAAAAAGAAAAAAAGTGCTATCACTCCTACAATGACAACACAAGAAGTAGGCTTTTCTAATTTAATTAATGCTCCTACTACTTGACTTAGGACAATGGAGATAAAAAGGAACGAACTTAGAAAACCATAAAATATGGCTTTCTTGTAACTTTTTGTAATTTCAAAACGCGTAACAACTTCATAACTAAGTTTGCTGTTTTTTGGCAGTGAAGGGCTTATTTTTAATATCTCATTCTTTTTACGCTGATGAATCGTTCTTGTAGATAGATTAAAATACCTATCATCAATTAAAGCTCCAATCTTAGAGCATTCTTTGTAGTGAATGTCAATGTATTCAGAGTCATTTATGTTAAGTTTCGAATCTCCGTTTTTCTTGTCATAAAACGAGAATAATATCTTATAATCAGATTCATCATTTAATTGATAAATGGTGTCTTTATAAGATTTAGAATACTTAGGGAACAACTTCTTTTTTTCATTTTTGCTAAGTATTTCATACTTAAAAAAGAGTATGTCTTCAAAGTAGCTCTCTATAGCCTTTACTCGATCAATCCAACAATGATTTATTCCTTCTTTTACAGAAACAAATGCTGCAAATTTATTCTGCTCAGTATTTGTTATTTCACAATCATAATAATCACCTAATTCCAACAAAAAGTGAAAATACCGGGTATCTTCACTTTTATAGATACTTTTGATCCTTACTTTTCGTATTGAATGATGTTTTATCTCTCTATCTTCTGGAGTTTTTTCTAAATCATTACCCGTAGTAAAGAATATAATACCCTCACGATTAACATACTTAGAACTATCGCTAACAATATCATCTTGAACATATTTTTGATTATATCTGAAATGTATAATGCTTTTCTCAGGTAATGCCATAGCTCTATATATATCTTCAATATACAAGGGTCTAGCATCTGAACTAAAAAAACCTATTAACTTATCCATATTATTCTCCTTCAATTGTTAGAAGTTTCTCGATCAACTTTTTATTAAACTTCATGCCATCTATATTATGATGAACTCTACTATGGCAATTCGGACATAAGCCGATTACATTTTCCGGATGGTCGGGCCCTCCATCCCCAAGTCGATGGACATGATGAACCTCTAGATATGGACCTTTTTTAGAATGGAAGGGAGCTTTACTTTCACACCCTTCGCATATTCCATTCGCTCTTTTTAAAGCATACAATTTTATTGCCTCAGACCTGACTGTTATAGTTGATTGAATTTGTTTTTTGGTTGTTTTGGTTTGAGTACTTATGGTCTGCCCCTGTTTTTTGTACCAGTTGTTATGAGAGTATTTCACAACTATTCTCCTTGTCTTGAGGAAGGC
>JAGLHE010000126.1 GCA_023143685.1 Candidatus Omnitrophota bacterium | reverse complement strand
ATACAAAAAATGCTGCGGCAAAAACACATAAAATAATACCATTGGTATTATTGTCGGTTGTCCTCTAGCCAGTGTAAGGCCATGATCGCAAAATCTTCAAGATCGACCGTACAGTCAAAATTAATATCGCCCTTGCTGAAATGCGTACATATCCCCGACCTGTGCGCAATTAAAGAACCCGGGAGTCGTTTCCGGCGGTTTAGGCAATTTGGCTATAGAAATGTCAATATTATAGGCCATAGCTGGGGAACTGTTATCTCCCGTGATGCTCAATATAGAGGTGTTGGCAATATTGACACATGGGTTACTATGGGTTCACCGCTACCGAGAACCACGGACAGACCAGACGGTTTGCAGAAATGGCTTAATTTTTACTCGCATACAGATCCTATCGTTTATTCTGGACCTGTACTTGGTGATGGCTTTTTATGGCAAAAAACTTTTGGAATTAGCCAATATGCTGTTTTTGGAGATCATTCAAACTATTGGACAAACTCCTGGGTTCATAATATAATAGGTCATCGATTGGAAGATCAATAAAAAGTTAAGGACCGAGTAATATGAAAAAAGTTTTTTTTCAGAGCTTGATAATTATACTGGTTATTATAATGGTAAGTGTTATGACTGGTTGCGGAAGGAGAAAAAAACTGAAATCTCTATCACCTAAAAAAATAGTCGATTTATATTATTGTGCTAGAGATGATGGTGATGTCAAATTGTTGCAGAACCTTACTTATTTCCCGCCAAACACGACAGAAGAAAGAAAAACAGAGCTTTCAAAGTCTGCTATATCATCCGCTGAAGAAAAGAACATGATGAATTTGTTTTTCATGAAAACAAAGATAGAATATGAGAAGATCATCAATGACAACACAGCAGAGGTTGGATTAGTCTTAAAAATGGGTTTGTTAGGTATAGGCAAGCGTATTCCTTTCCAGCAACTCATTTTAAAAAAAGAAGATGGCACTTGGAAGTACTCACATAGCAAGTATGAACTGACCGAAGAGCAATTGATCGAAACTGTTACCAAGAACCCTTACGATGCTTCTGCTTTATATCATCTTGGCAGAATGTACCAACCCAAAAATCCTGCAAGAGCAAATAAGTATTACAAAAAATATTACGAGCTTGAGCCTAAAGGTTTTTGGATAAGTAAAGAACTGCTAGATCAAATCGTAAGTGATGAAGACATTGAAAAGGAAGAACAAGAAGGTTTAAACGAGTTACACAATATCCCAGAAAGATCTCCAGATAGAGCGCAGGTATTCTGGACCTTAGGTCAGCTTTTTGCAGAATATGGCGATTATGAAAAGGCAAAAATGTACTTTGATAAGGCTCAGGTAGTTATTGATTCGTTGCCTCACTCATATCCCCTATATGAAAAAGATTTCGACGGAGTTATAAGAAATTTTGAATTATTATTGCAGGGCAAAAGTTCTGACATTCTAACCGAGCTTGAAGCTAAGGGCGTTTATAAATAAAGCTGGCCATAACGAAACGAGACCCGGACTCGAGTCGTTACAATAGGGCAATTCACAAAAGATTTTCCTCTGCGGTATAATAATTCATGCCTTTTTCATGTCATTTCATGCCCAAAACCGCCTTTTTTCTTTCTTTTTCCGCTTTTTTCATGCTTTTCAGGCATTTTTTAGCTCTTTTTTCCACTAAACGGTGTTTTAGCGCGAAGTTTTGTTTCAAATGCAAGGCTTTTGGCATTCCCTATACCGGATGCGTATTGTTATACATTGAGGATTAGGGATATGCCAAGTAACGCAGCAGTTGACCAAAAGAACCGCTAAAAATTTTTGTTAAATATTTACAAAATAAATTTGACTTGTTAATTATATAGTGTATAATATAAGTGTCTTCTCCGTCACGGCGAAGCTCGCCGAGCGAAGACGGAAGAAGAGGCAGCACGACCAGCAGGTCAAGTCAGGTTGAGCGGAGCGAAATCCAACCGTAGGTTGGAGTGTAACCCGCCACGGCGGGCCTCTGGAGGATTAGCAAACACAATAAATAGTTCCGGCTGTAGCCGGACTCGACGTTAAGCCCTGAAGGGGCGACATGTTATAGCCCAGGGTAAGTCCGTAGGACGCCACCCTGGGTAAAAAGTGCCGGCCACGCCGGCCTCCACGCGATGGAATGTTTTCCATCGCCCAGCGAAGCGACCCCGAAGGGGAAAGTAGTTTTTAAAACTTAATATTGTCGATGCATGGCATCGACACTCTGCGGTCTCAGCGACCTCAGCGGTAAAAAAATGATGTAAAAAACCGAAAATTGAAAAACGCCCCCGATATTGGGCTAAAAATGACACTGGAAGTGTCATCCTGAGGGTAGCCGAAGGATCTGCTTAATGGCCCGCGGAGCGGACTCCGCGTAGTTAAAATAAAATAAATATAGTGAAAAAGTTGGGTTTTTGAAAAACACCCCTCTTTTTGAATCAAAAACGGACTTTAGTGCGTTTAAAGGCTAA
>JAGLHE010000125.1 GCA_023143685.1 Candidatus Omnitrophota bacterium | reverse complement strand
GTTTCCTGAACACAAAGAAACATCAGAGAGTAAAGCAGTTGTTGGTTCCAGAATGTGAGCTGGCGTAACTGTTGTGGCAATGTAAAAGTAATCAGGAAATATTGAGCCGGAAGTTGTTTTTTTAGCTGGTTTTCAATCCATTGCCAACTTTCATGATTTTGGCAATGAGGACAGCTTCTGTGACCGCAGGAGTGCGGGATATAAGTCTGCTTTCGGCAATTGTCGTTGGTACAGCAGGCCAACATATGAGGACTGTGCTCCTGTCGACACTGCTGCATGGATTGTAGAGCTTTTTTGTGACTCGGCAGGATAGATCTCTTGTATTTTTCGAGGAAGCAATCTTTGAATTCATTTATGATTGAGGAGAGTAAAATCATTTCACCCCTCCCCAACAAATGTCAAAGCTGTTGATTAATTTGTTGATTTTATTGTATGAGTTTGACTGGTTTGCGGCGGTAAGGTGAGTGTATCGGACGGTGGTCAAAAGGCTTACATGTCCAAGTATCCTCTGTAACTCGATCAGGTCGATACCGGCTTCCAGCAAATGAGTTGCGTAACTGTGACGTAATGAGTGGCAACTAATTTTTTTTAATGCCGATCTGTCCAACGACGGCTTTCATTGCTGTTTGAATGCCTCCTCGCTCCAGTGGCGAATCAACCAGATGGGCATTTTTAAGGCCTCTTTTTCGGTTTGGAAAAATAAATGATGGATGTTTGTGGAGAGACCAGAAATTCCTTATAACGTGCAGTGTGCTTTCAGGAAGCGGTACTAATCTGTCTTTATTGCCTTTAGCGTTACGAATGTGCACCCGCATATTCGTGGTGTCGATATCACCGACTGTAAGTCTAATGCCTTCGCCAAGTCGCAGGCCCATACTGTAGAGTGTGAAAAAGAAGACTTTATAACTCAATTTATTGGTTGCTGCGAAGAGTTGTTTGGCCTGCTCAATTGAAACTATATCGGGAATCCTTGTTGCTTTAGGTGATTTAATCAAGGGGATATCTTGCCAAGTTTTATTCAGTACCTTGGTGTAGAAAAACCTCAGGCCGTACAGGTCGAGCTTGACTGTGTTCCATGAATGTGACTCCAGGAGGTCATTAAAATAATCCAGCAATTGATCCATAGTAAGATCATTCAACTGGCAATCAAAATAGTTACCGATGCGTCTGATTGATCTTGAGTACGCTTCAATGGTTTTCGGTTGTAAACCGTTGAGTTTTAGGTGCTTACAGTGCTTGGTGTAATTTTTGATAAATTGTGGGTCGTTTGGTAGTCTGGTGTCCATTGCGAATCCTCCTGATTGTGACGGTTTGGGTTGATAGCAAACAACAAGTTGCTATCTCCTTAATACCGTAACAAATCATGGAGGTGTAATATTTACCAATAATAGTGGTGGGTTTTGCCTGCCGCGATAGCGGCTTCGTCCAACCACCGCTTGGACTCGGACAGAGAACCTTGTTGTTGCCGGTCTTGGTTATGTGGCGAGTCTTTGATTGTTGGGCACATCGGCAAACCCGGCGGCGGGTTAGCTCCCGGTCGTTAGGTAGGAGAAATCTAAATGCAAAAGGTTTCACTAGTAAACCGGACTGTCGCGAAACAATGCGATACATTGCTAAGAGGGAAATTAGTCCTTTTCGTCTTTTTGCTTATTGCCACAGCAGGAATTGCCCTTTACTATGGTGTCATTGATTTACCTTTAAGAGTGGACAACCAGCACTATTTTTATATGTCCGAGCGGGTGGCATCAGGAGTATCGCCTTACACAAGTCATTTTGATCCCAAACATGCACTGAGCATGTTTCTTACGGGAGCAGCAATTTTTGTTGGACGCACCATTGGGATTTCCGATATCGCATCAGCGCGGTTGCTGTCCTTGTTCATCCTGGCAGTCTCGATCTGGTTAATTTGGATATTAACCTATCACTTGACGAAATCTCCTAGAGCGGCTGTTCTTGCTTGCCTAGCAATGTTTACCTTTTCGGGTTACATTTATATGGGAGTAATTGGAAGTCGACCGAAAGTCTTTATGGTTCTGTTTATGTTATCCACGATGATTTTCTTTAATCAGGGAAAGTTGTTTTGGTCTGGTGTAAGTGCGTCTCTGGCCTTTCTTTGTTGGCAGCCAGCGTTACTTATGATGGGTACCCTCGTATTCGTGCTGCTTCTCCACCAAAAAAGATTTTACAAAATCAGTTGCGCTCTTTTGGGAGCAACACTCCCGCTTCTCGTTTATCAGTTATATTTTGTGATAACTGACTCTCTTAAGGAACAGCTAACACAAACTTATTACTTTCCCGCCAAGTTTATGGTTAATAACTTTTCTGGCTTTCTAACATCCCTTAAAGAACTTGTGAATATATGGGAACACGGCTTTGGGACATTTAACATTCTTCCATTAATCTGTGCATTTGGTGTTTTGAGCTATAGTGTATCCATTTTTAGAAAGGGGAGAATACGTTCACTTTTTGCTAATATTGACCCAGGGTGGTTGTATGTATCACTATGCATGCTAGGCTGTTTCACTTTTACTTTTTACGAGCATCAAGGATACCCCGATATCTTTTTTGTATTACCTTTTATTGCGATCATCTCAGCCTACTCGCTTGGCCTTCTGATTGAAAATATGAGCCGATTTAGAAATTTAGTATATGGTTTAATTGTGTCTTACCTTATGGTGCTAATCGTTTATATTCCTTCCCGTTACCATTCTCAATTTACACTTGCTGATCAATTGCAACTTGCAAGCGAAGTGAGGCAGATGCTTGACAACAATGAGACTGTGTATGCGATTGGATGCACCCACTTGCTGGCCTTCAACAGTTCTGAAAACTGGATGAAATATGGCTTCTTCTTTAGAGGTGTCAACGAATTCATTGCAGACGAGACAGGGGTTGACACATTCATGCCAGTCAAGGAGGGAACTATGCCTTCTATCATACTCCTATCTCGCCGTCCTCCTCGTGGCAGCAAAAACTGGCTGGATTCGTTATACATTAACTTGACAACTTCAGAATTCAAGCATCAGAAAATTCGCGTATTTAAACTAAATAAACAAGAAAAAATAGGGCACGGAGATAAAAATTAATAGGTTAACTATAAAAAACACCTAACGAATCGCTACACCTGACATTTCTCCGCTCCAAAATGCAGGTGAGCTCCAACGTTGGAAAGCCTCAGTGTATAACCGAAAACCCTGCTTAATCC
>JAGLHE010000124.1 GCA_023143685.1 Candidatus Omnitrophota bacterium | reverse complement strand
CCCGTGCTTGACCCGCGCTCATTTGAGACGTGTTAACCGCGACCTCGCGGTTATTGATCGTTGCAATTTCAATAGGGCTCGATTGTGCAAGTATTACCCTGGGCCCTTGATCCACAACCGCTCGATTCGTTGTCAAAGCTCTAACACGAACAACACTAAAGCGATCCAGCCCTCTGGAATCTTTTGCATTGGTCCGAATAGCTGACGAAATTTGGGCATAATTATTTCTGGCAACAGGGCCCAAACGTACCGGCGATGAGCTCTTATTAACTCTGTTTTCCTTATTGAAAAAATCCATTCCCCCAGAGAAATATTTTCTTTCAATCGTCGCCTTACTGCCTGCGTCAAAATCCGCCCGGGTCAAGTTATAAACTCCCGTTTTCAAGGCATCCATATAATGCGCATATATCTTTTCCTTAATCTCCTTATCACTGACATCAACACCGGCAATCTTATTTTGATCCACATAAACTTGCCCCAAAATTGTCTCTTTAATCCGATCCTTATACCACGTTGCCAGAATAATTGAATTAAAAATTTGACGGACAACAGCAAAATTCTCCCCCTCATTGATCTCCGTTGTTAACTCAGGCAATATGACCTCATTAACAATTTCCGATGAAATATTGTTTATGTATTCAACACGTTCCTTCGATAAAAGGTCGGTTCCGATTTCTTTATTATCTAAATTCTTTTCAATCGCAAGATAATCCTCTTCCAACATCACCTTAAGACGATTCTCAACAACAAAGGCAACCCCTTCCTTCTCAAGAACAGATGCCCGTTCAGGGACAATCCAAACCTTACTAAATGTATTTATCGGAATCTCGGTTGTTCCATATAATTTATAGGCTTTATCATAAACTTTTTTCCAAAACTTCTTACCGATATCGCTTTCAGGATGTGTTAAAGACGCCGTGATTTGTTTTAATAAATAATCTTGCTCAAGCATATCCTTACCCATCTCGGTAATCCCTAACGCTGAGGGGATCATCAGATCTTTTTCATAGGGCGAAAGATTAACCCAAACCTCTTCATCCGGAATTGTCAACGCCGCTAGAAAAAATTTAACAAGCCGCTGTGTCTCGACTTCCAACTCTGCGTCTGTTAACCCGGACTCCCCTCGATCAATAATAAAATCAAACATCAAAGGATCATCAGAATTAACAATAATTCCTGTAATCACTGCCGGCTGATAAGATTCGCTGAACTCAATCATTGTTCCGGGATCCGGGAGATCAGGAGTAAGCTGAGCATGGATGATCGTCGGGGCGACAAGGTTAACAAAAACTGCAAAGATACTTATTAACGAAACAAGAAAACGATTGGACATAGGTAGAACTCCTTGTTTAAAATGATTTTTAGGATAGAAATTTCTTCAAAAGAAGTCTTTTTCAACACTAACATAAAAGAATATCATATATATATAGGTATTTCAAGAGAAGGACTTTAATTAATCAATATTTATGCAAAAACCTTTATATCCACACACAAGAAAGGCCTTTTTGACGAAAAAACCGTCAAAAAGGCCTAAAACACTATCCAGTACAACATCTTTAACTCTTTGCAGCTTATTTAAACACAACCAATGCGGGATCATAATCCTCTGGTTTTTCAAAACCCAAAAGGTTTAAAATTGTAGCCGCAACATTTGACAATCCTGAATTCTCAATTGAAGCCATATCATACTCCCCTTGGTATCCAGAATCAACAATCACAAAAGGGACGGGGTTTAACGAGTGTGCAGTGCTGACCTGCTTTTTATCCTTCTTCACCGTAAACATTTCATCTGCATTTCCATGATCTGCCGTTACAAGCACAATACCATTCAACTCTTTAACAACCTCAATTAATTTAGCCACACATTCATCCACTGCCTCAACCGCTGTAACAATCGCCTCCGGAATACCTGTATGTCCCACCATATCGCCATTCGCTAAATTAATCCGGCCAAACTGAAATTCCCCGGATTTTAAAAGCTCTACCGTTTTATCTGCAATCTCATACGCTTTCATCTTTGGCGCTTGATCAAATCGCACTTTGTCCGAGGTGATCTCGTCATATTCTTCCAAAGATTCATTAACATATCCTGAATTATTTCCATTCCAAAAATACGTCACATGTCCGTACTTTTGTGTTTCAGAAATAGCAAATGATTTTATACCACTATCACAAAGACAAACACTGACCGGCCGATCAATCTGGGGAGGATTTACCAGGTAATGTTTCGGCACATGCAAATCTCCGTCGTATTCCATCATCCCCGAGTAAAGAACATCAGGAACGCGCTCGCGATCAAACTCCGCAAAATCTTCCTCATCAAAAGCGCGCGACAACTCAATCGCACGGTCTCCTCTGAAGTTGAAAAAGATAACCGAATCTCCGTCATTAATAGTTCCAACCGGTTGCCCGTCTTCAACAATAACAAACGAATCAAGATACTGATCTGTAATTTTCTCATCCTCGACGTAATAGGTTTCAACAGCTTCTTTTGCCGAGGCAAATGCTCGCGCTTTTCCCAAAATATGGGCATCCCACCCGCGTTTCACAACCGACCAATCCGCGTTATAACGATCCATGGTCGTTACCATACGCCCACCACCAGAAGCAATACGATAATCAACTTTAAATTCCTTGTTTATTTCCGCCAAAACATTTTCTGTTTTCTCTATATATTCAAATGCGGATTTTTCATAGACATCACGGCCATCCAGCAGTGGATGGACTCTAACTTTTTTAACGCCTGATTCAGCCGCGTGCCTTAACATAGAAAACAAATGCGCAATGTTTGAATGAACATTCCCATCCGACAAAAGTCCAATAAAATGAAGGGCCTGATTGTCTCCTTTCACCCGCTCAATCAATTGTTCCCATGTGGAAGTTTTAAAAATGCTCTGATCTTCGATTGAATTGTTAACAAGAGCGGCTCCCTGCGCGAAAATACGTCCTGCCCCCAACGCATTGTGTCCAACCTCACTGTTACCCATATCATCATCAAAAGGCATCCCAACCGCTTTCCCATGCGCCTGTAAAGTCGTATACAGTTTACTCTTAAACAATTCGTCCAGACATGGGGTCTTGGCAACAAAGACACCATCACTATCATCCTGCTTGCCGATACCAACACCATCCATAATGATCAATAAAACCGGGCCCGTCCGGCCTGAAAACTTTTCAAACTCTTTTAATTGGCAAATCATAAGCCTTCCTTTTTAATGTTAAAAAGGCCAATGACAATATTGCCATTGGCCTGAAAATAATCTATCCATAAACACTTAAACGTATGATTTTGCGCGGCGTCGCTTTGGTGTTTTTTTCGTAGTCGTCTTTTGAGCAGATTTTGTTATTCGAGCCTTCTTCACCGTCTCCGGCATATGATACTGCATCCATGCCTTTGAAAAATTCTCCAACCAATCTTCTTTAGCTGCTTCAAACCCGACATCAGTCCCTGCCTTCTCACTCTCGATCCAAAGATGCCGCTCAATTTCTGCCACAACCCTTTTATCTTTTAACAATTTTTGATCTATATCACTCATATATCCCTCCTTAGAATGACATTATTATACTTCACAAAAATAATTCTGTCAATAAAAAATCTTCTGTAACTCATTATATTGCAAGTATTAACAAATGCTCAATTCTCGTCGGAAATAAGGTTCCTATTTTTCCGATTTCTTATAAGCAGATATAAATTTTTTTAATTCTTTTAGAATTTCATCAAACTCTCTATTTGCAATCCAATCTTTCTTGAAAATGCTCCCCCCAAACGCTACAGCCGCTGCCCCGCAATCAAAAAAAGAACGAATATTTTCGTCATTTACCCCACCGCAGGCAAGCAATTCAATGTCAGCAAAAGGCCCTCTTATTTCTTTAAAATACGCAGGACCAAAAAATTTTGCTGGAAAAACTTTGACCATAGTAGCGCCTAAGCTCCAGGCGTGATAAATTTCCTGAGGAGTAAGTGCTCCAGGGAATACCGAAATCTTATTTTTGACACAATACGTGACTATTTCAGGAACTGTTGTTGGTTGAACAACAAAAGATGCTCCAGCATCCAAGGCAACATGCAGGTCGCCCATCGTCAAAACCGTACCCGCCCCAACATCCAAACGCCCATCCGCAGCCGCCACCATTTGCTTAATAAGCTGGTCAGCCCCAGGCGTATTCATAGTGACCTCAATCGTTTTAAGCCCGGCCTCAGAAACACATTCCACAAGTGGATCAACAACATCCGCTTCAATCCCACGAAGAATTCCCATAACAGGCAACTCTTTAAAACGGCTCACATCCATTCCCTACTCCAGGCCTACATTAATTAGACTTTCATAAAATTCGCGATAGTCCTCTTTTTTGTCACTTCCACGCAGAGCCATGGCTGCGCGTGGATGCTCGTTCATCATCCCGGCAATCGCGTAAGGGATAATATATCCCCATTCAATTTTATCTCTCAACGGAATAAATTTCTGAGAAATCAAATCAAGAATCGAACGTAAATCAAACTTTGGATTCTTTAAAAATCCAATCAAAAGTTCCAAAGGACAATTCCCTGCAGCGCGTCCGATCCCATAAACTGTTGCGTCTAAATAATTGGCATCATGAATGATGGCCTCAATCGTATTGCTAAACGCGAGCTGTTGATTATTGTGACCATGGAAACCGACTTCTTTGCTCTTTACAACCTTTTTCACTCGTTTCACCAACGTTTCAACGCTTTCCTGATACAAAGATCCAAAACTGTCAACGATATAAACTATCTGCACCTTACTTTCTTCCTCAATCTGATGTAAGGCCTCATCAAGCTCTATCCCCTGATCCCGGGATATAGCCATAATATTGATCGCTGTTTCATATCCTTGCTCTGAAAATTGGTTTGCCATAAGAATCGCCTTATCTACATCCTTGGCATACGAAGCCACTCGGATCATGTCCACAGGGCTTTCCGCTGCCGGCTTCACATTATCCATGTCAACACGACCGACATCTGCCATCACAGAAATCTTTGCACCCGCCTCAATACCATCAACCACTTGACGAACAATATCATCATCACAAAATTTCCAAGGGCCATATTCCTTTTCCGAAAAAAACTTTTTCGAATTCTTATAACCAATTTCCATATAGTCTACACCAGCATCCGAAACCGCCTTATAAACGGCACGCGCAAAATCAACTGAAAAATCATGATTATTAATTAACCCCCCATCACGGATCGTACAATCCAACACTTTAATTTGCTCTCGATACATAATGCCTCCTATTTGTGTATTTTTTAATTTTGTATACTATATGAAATCTTTATATGATAAAATGATGTACATTAATAACCTTTTTAGAGATTTCACAACATGGTCACCATACCATTACCAGACCTCGCAAAAGATATCACGATTATCAGCCTTTTGGTCGGCATCTTTACCTGCATGGCAGTCATCCAGAATCTCAAAAAAGCCCTGCATATTGAAAAACACAAACGCACTGTGCCTCTTTTGGCAATCAAAATATCTGACTACGAGGGTTGCTTCCTCCTTAAAAACACAAGCCAATGTCCTGCAAAAAACATTCGCGTCCAGGATATCAACATAACAGTTGATTATGACTTTAAAAAGGATATTACCCTGACTTTTCCATCAATCCCCGACCTAAATCCCGACGAAGAAAAACCACTCATCTATCAAGCTTATGATGGAAGGCATAAAATCCCGCCAGAAAAAAACAAAGAATTCTTTGCTCTACTATCAAACCAAACCTTCTCCTGGAACTTCCATTATTCCAACCTTGAAGGAATTCCATTTACCGCCATCATCGAACAAACAAAAAATCAATTTCATCTCAAAGAAACACGTGCAACCAAAGAAATTTAAAAAGAAACGGCTCTATCTTGATTACAACATCATTGACAGAACCGCTTCTTTTAGATAAATGCCAAGTTTTAAGCTTTTCCTGCAGAACCAAGCACATTCTCATTCTTGTGCTTATACATCTCGATCAACGCCACCCGAGCCGGGCCTAAATATTGACGTGGGTCGAAGTGCGTTGGATTTTCTATAAAATGCTTACGAATCGCAGCTGTCATCCATAACCGCCCGTCAGAATCAATATTGACTTTACAAACAGAGGATTGTGATGCTTTTCGCAATTGCGCTTCAGGAATCCCGACTGAATCTTTAAGTGCCCCACCATTTTCGTTAATAATCTTAACCGCTTCAATAGGCACTGATGAAGAACCATGCAAAACGATCACAAACCCGGGAATTTGCTTTTCGATCTCTTCTAAAATATCAAACCGCAATTCCGGCGGGATATAAACGCCCTCTTCATTTTTTGTACATTGCTCCGGCTTAAATTTATTAGCACCATGAGAAGTTCCGATTGAAATCGCCAATGAATCAACGCCTGTTTTCTCAACAAACTCAACAACTTCTTCCGGCTGCGTGTATACAGACTTTGCTGCCACAACATCATCTTCAATCCCTGCCAAAACACCCAACTCACCTTCAACCGTAACATCATGCTGATGTGCGTACTCCACAACTTGTTTTGTTAATGCAATATTATCTTCAAACGAGTGGTGTGAACCATCGATCATAACAGAAGAGAACCCGGAATCAATACAAGATTTGCATAACTCAAACGTATCTCCATGATCCAAATGCAACGCGATAGGGATCTCTTTCAAACCTTTTTCCGCCGCATGAGCCTTCATCATTTCAACAGCCCCTTGGCCCATATATCGTAAAAGAGTTTGGTCGGCATATTTACGCGCGCCACTTGAAACCTGCAAAATAACCGGAGACTGTGTTTCTAAACAAGCTGTAATAATTGCCTGAATCTGCTCCATATTATTAAAATTGTAGGCTGGCACAGCATATTTGCCTTCCTTTGCCTTTTTAAACATTTCACGTGTGTTGACAAGCCCCAAATCTTTGTACGAAACCATAAAAAACTCCTTCTTTACAATATGTTAAAAATATTTTCTTCCTTTTCTAGGCTTTCCCTAACAACAATCTCGCTTATTATAAATATTTAAAAAATAAAGTCCAGTATAAATTTGTGAATCTGTTAAAAACCTTTAATGCTTATATTAATGAAACTACCGGACAGGCTGGATTTGCAAAGTTTTATGTGAAGGTAAAATTACGCGGATATAATCAAACAAAATCAACCCTTCGGTCCTTTTGGCATCAAATGTGTCAGTACGAACAACAAGAAACTTCACATCTTCTATCGTTCGAAAGCCAACAACCTCAACACCCCGAATAACGGAAAGGCTTCCGTCCTCTCCTGTGATATAAATATTGTAATCATTCTGTTTGCTTAAACCCAGGGCATTCTCTTCCGCGGATAAATACTCACACGGCACAAATAAACACCCAACCGCAAAAACAATTAACCAAACAATTTTAAATTTTTTAAATTTATCCATCAGGCATCCCATAAGCCACACCTTTAAATGTTTTCAGGCCGCAGTAATTTAAGGCTGCTAACTTCTATTTCACATTCAATATACTCCCACTGATTCGCCTGCGCCGGTGTCATATCAATAGGGATTTCTGTCCACTGGCCCGGCTCGACAGAACCCGAATACATATAATCTGCCCTGGCCAAAGAGTCTCGCCATGTCTGGTATGGCACATTCATCAAACTTTCATCCCACTTCTTACCCCAACGCATTTTTAATTTTATCCCTGAATACGCGGCAGCGTTAGGATTTCCGACATGCAAGAAAACCTTGTACCCACCCTCAATTTTCTCGACTTTCTGAATCGAAATCAAAAACATCCCTGAATTTGTCTGTATCTTGGTAAAACGTTTTGAAAAAGGATGCAATGTGACAACATACCCTTTCGAGGCCTCAATCTTCTGATCCACTGTCTCTAGCAGTTCCTGTGAAAATTCATTAAAAGAATCCGGCAAGCCACGAATATAATTTTCTAAAACAGCTAAACGGTTTTCAATATCATTCACCTTTTGTTCCAGATATTCCTGCGCCTCAACACTTGGGCAAGAAAACAAACTCACCATCAAAAAGCCAACAAATATAAAAGAATATTGCCGCATGCGTCCTCCTCAAATAATAAACAGTAAAATTTATTATATTCTACAATTTTTTCTAACGCTAAACAAGCAGGAGTTTACCCATTTTGTAACCGGTGAGTTACTGCGGGGGTGAATGGTGGGAGGTGTCCCGCACGCAGTTTCGAAGCGAAGCGAAGATGTTTGAGTACGGGATATCTTGCACTGTTCACCCCCGCAGTAACTCACCGATTACCCATTTTTTGTATCGCCTACAAGCCCTAGTTCTTTCTGAACAATCTCCACTAAAGGAACAATCGTTTCTTCTGAAAAATCAAATTTTACCCCTGCGGTTTTAAACAGTTCAGGTAAGGGCCTTGATCCTCCCAAAGCCAGAGCCTCCCGGTAAGCGTCCAGCGCCTTTTGACGGTTACCGCGTGCTTTCTTCCACACCTGCAAAGCCCCTAACTGGGCAATTCCATATTCAATATAATAAAACGGCACTTCAAAAATATGCAACTGCCGGTGCCATAACGATTCACGAAAAGACTCCAGCCCCTCCCAATCCAGAAATCCTCCACCGAATCGCGTATAAATTTCAACCCATGCTTCTGTTCGTTCTTCTATCGAATGCCTGGGATTTTCATAAATCCAATGCTGAAACGCATCCACCGTCGCGACCCAAGCTAAGACATGCACAACCCCTTCCAGATGTTCCTGTCTTGAACGCTCTGCATCTTCTTCACGATAAAAGATTGTCAGATATTCATCGGCCAAAAGCTCCATGCTCATTGATGCTACTTCACAAAATTCCATAGGGGCATGGCGATAGGCATAAAGAGGATCGTGCGTGCAAGCCTTTGCATGAAAGGCATGGCCACCCTCATGCAACAATGTTCTCACGTCATAGTCCAGGCCAACCGCGTTCATGAAAATAAACGGCTGACGTGCTTCAGCCAATGTATTTTGATATCCTCCAGGGGCCTTCCCCTTCCGGCTGGCAAGATCCAAAAGTCCACGCTCCTTCATATCCCTAAACTGACCGCCCAACTGCGGATCAACAACATCAAAAATCTTCTGCACACCTGAGACCAATTTGTCAACTTTCTCAAACGGCCGCAGCGGCGCACGCCCCAAAGGGTCAACTGCTGTGTCCCACGGCCGCAACGACTTAACTTTCATCTGCTTTTTTCGCCGCTCTAAAATCTTTTTCCAAACCGGAACGACTTTCTTTTCTATGGTCTTATGATAAGCCTTACATTCTTCAGGAGTATAATCAAACCGATGATACGCCTCAAATTGATAATCACAAAAATTTTTGAAACCGGCATTACGCGCAACCTGGTGCCGCAGATCAAGCATCTTGCTAAATATCTCATCAAGCGCCTTCCTGTCCTGTTCCCGTCGCTGTGCAATCATTCTCCAGGCATCCTCACGCAGATTATAATCCGGGTCCTGCAAATACTTATTCATCTCCGCCAAGGTCTGTTCTTTTCCGTTAAAATGAACCGTCATCGCCCCACAAATCTTTTGATACTCCTGACTCAACAAATCCACTTGTGTCTGCAACGGAACATTTTCCTGACGAAACAACTTCACATCCGCATGAATGCTGCGGTCATACACCTGATAACGCTTTTTATCCAACTCAAAATTTTCACGTAACAAAAGCAAATATTTCTGGTCAAGCGCGTTCTCCAGCGGCTTAACCGCTGGAATAATATTTTCCATAAAGTGCGTGTAATTTCGCGCGTATTCTTCATGATCTGTATGGCAGGTCATCTGGATGTAAAGAATGGAACCCGCCTGATCAATGGCAGCCTCAAGTTCAGAGCGATCCATTATCCACTTTTCTAAATCTTGTGACGAAGAAATATGTCGATCAATCAGAGCCTGGTACAAACTGATAACCGTTTCTTTATCCCTTAGCTCTGCGTCTTCGGGAACAAACCCACGCGGCTGATACATCTCAAGTTTTTTAAATACCTCCATGAAAACACTCCTTATTAAAACCCATTACGATGCTATCGGCAACGTAAAACAAAATGTACTGCCATGCCCTTCTCCCTGCGACTCAACCCACACCCGACCGCCATGGCTCTCTACAACCCTTGTTACCAAATTCAAGCCGATCCCCATCCCGTCATACTGTGGGTCCAATTGCTCAAAAACACCAAATATCTTTTTCTCATACGCAGGATCAATACCAATCCCATTATCTTTGACATAAAAAATCATTTGCCCCGGCTCCCCGCCTTCCCTGAATCCGATCTCAACACGCGGCTCGGGTTGATCCCCCATATACTTTATCGCATTCTCTACAAGATTCTGCACGACACTCACCATTCTTGCCCGGTCAACACGCACCGTGGGCATATCCGGCATAATCGTAAGATTAATATTTTTCTCAACTAATTTTACTTCAACAAAACCCTTTACTTCAATAACCAAATCAACAAACCCTACATCCTCCTCCGGCTTAGAAACACGTCCTACTCGTGACAACATCAGCAAACTTGTCAAAATACCGTTCATTCCCTCCACCGCACGAGGAATACGCGCCATATACTTTTGTGCATTTCCTATGTCCCCGGCAACCAACGCCCGTTCAGATAAACTTAAAAGCCCTCCAATCGAAATCAACGGCGTCTTAAGATCATGCGAAACAGTATACGTAAACTGTTCTAACTCGAAATTCTTCCTTTCAAGCTCACCGATCAATCGTTCACGCTCTTGTTCACTTTTCTGACGATCTGTTACATCAAAAATAACACCATCAATATAAGCCGGCTTTCCATCAGGCCCCAACGAAGGCCGTCCATATTCCATGAAATATCGCACCTCACCATCTTTTCGTACAAAACAATACTCAACCTCAAAAGGACAATTACGGGCTAAGGCCTCATCGACAATTCGGATCACCTTTTTTCTATCTTCAGGCAAAATATACTCTTCAATCGGACAATGCGTCCCTTGCTGCAATTCCTCCCCTGTATACCCGGTCATTGGATAAAGCATGTCATTTAAAAAATGGATATAAGACCGTTCGTTAAGAAACACACGATAAATAAGCCCCGGGATATTGGCGACAATAGATTGGAGTCGTTGCTTTGCTTCTTCTAGCGACGTTTCCACCTCATTACGTGCGTCAGCCATACGCTGGAAATCTTGTCCTAATGCATCGATCTCCTCTATCCCGCATGGTAAACAACTGAGGTTTAGCGAAGATATCTCTTCCCTTTTACCATAAGCTCTCATCTTGGTTGATAAATACCGTATCGGTCTTGTTATTTTATGTGTAAAAAAGATGCTGACCAACACTCCAAAGACAATAACGATGAGTGTAAAAGAAGCAATCCTCTTTTCCAAAACACCTATCTGCGCTTTTAAATGGGTCTCATCCATACCAAAGTGAACATGCGCGGGTAACCCCCGGATCAACGGTAAAGAAAACTCGCGAATGCTTCTTCCTTGAGAATGCCACTCCCTCTCCTTTAACCCCGGCGTGCCCTTCGCATATTCTTCCCAGTTTTTATGCAAAAATTGTTCCGGAGTAAACCCTTCTTTCGTCGCAGAAGCGAAAGTTTTCCCGTCAAATCCAATAATATGCACATACAGGATGTCATCTGAAGAAGATACGATGCCTTTTAAAATTTCCGTAGCAGCAATAGGCTGGTTTTGCATAACAGTATAGGAAAGAGGCTCACCCAAGACTTGCACCAAAGACTGAGAGCTTGCCCGATGCCCTTGCTGCAAAGATGTGAACATGATTTGCGCAGCCCAAAAAGCTGACCCCATACCCACACCCAACAAAAGCAGGACAATAAAAATCAACATCTTCGCACTTAATTTCATCTATCTCCTCTATTCTAACAGCCCTAATTTACGCGACCACTCCCGCAACTCTTGATAATCTTCATCCTTCGCCTCAACAAATCCATTTGGCATCGCGGTCTTATCCCAGTGGTACAGACCTTGCGCATGCGCACCCCCAGGTTCAAATTCAATAAGCGCTTTTTTAATCTTTTCAAATTTCACAGAATCAAAATTCTTACCCGCTACAATCCCACTCGAAGGATAATAAGAAGACGCAAACAAAATACGGACAAACCCTTCCCGGGCCAGCTCCTTGCCTAATTCATCCTGCATACCACAAACATCGGCCTCTCCAGAAGCAACCGCCTCCGCACAATTATGGGATGACCCTGTCCATTCATATGAAACGAAATCGTCTAATGATATATTATGCCGGGCAAAGATAATCAGTGGAATCAAGTGGCCTTGCGTCGATGTTTTACTACCAAAAACCAATCGTTTACCCCGCACATCTTCAATGGTTTGCATTGGACTATCAGGAGCAACAACAATCACAGCCTGGCACTCTGACTTTCCTTGAGAACTTACCCCCCTGGCAAGAGGAACCACTCCATATTTTTCATTAGCAAGGATATACGTACCCGCGCACACAGCAGCAAGCTGTATAACCCCGCGGCCTAAATCATCAGCAATGCTGGCATCTTTTTGTATAAATCGCAATCTGAATTTATACCCGGTGGCCGTGGAAAGGTATTTTAAAAAAGGGACATATTTCTGGATATCTTCTTTCAAACTTCGGCAAAGGTTAAAACCAAAAACGATCGTCTCGGCCTCAAGATCTTGGCCTTGAAAAGGGATATCAACTTCAACAGGTTTTTCCAGGGCAAAACAAACCGAAGGAAACAGAACAGTCACCAGCAGGAAAAAAACGATAGAGTCACAACATTTCTCTTTTTTCCTTGTCATTTCTCCCCTTTTTGTTAATTGTTTCTGTTAATTATGACGCCATATATTAGACCTAATAAATATATTTACCAAACGATTTTTTCACCCCTTCTTCCTGAAATTATTCTTGACAAAAACATTTTTTAGGTTAAACTTATTGTTTGTGCAGTATTTAGGAAAGTATTAAACAGACAATCATACTTTCCTGCACGTCAGCTAAAGAAGATGTGAGCTTGAAAAATTAAAAGGCGAACTTTCCTGCAAATATAATTAATTGAGGTGATTTCAAATGTCTAAAATATGTGAAGTTTGTGGAAAAAGCGCGACATCCGGCGTCAAATATAAAAGACGCGGTATGGTTCGCCGAAAAGGCGGTGCCGGGTCTAAGATTGTAGGGAAAACTCTACGTAAATTCTTACCGAACCTGCAAAGAATTAAAGTTAATATCAAAGGGACAGTTAAACGCATCCATGCATGTGTAAAATGCATCAAAGCCGGCAAAATCGTAAAAGCGTAACCACATCCAAAATTTATCTCAATAAAAAGGCAGTGCTGAAACAGCACTGCCTTTTTATTTATAACTTACTTTTCCGTAAAATAAACTCGCTTGATAGTTT
>JAGLHE010000123.1 GCA_023143685.1 Candidatus Omnitrophota bacterium | reverse complement strand
GCTCGCAACTATTTTATGGCCGTGTAGGAATTTCGTATGCGAGTCTTTGAAATTCCGATACTAGGACATAGAGGCGGTAGCCTCAGGGCTCAATCTTCATTCTCTTTGATATCCTTCAACTTCAGCATCACAGTCGGTGCTTTGTTCCAGTCATCAATTGCCACCTGATAGGCCAAATCCACTTTTTGCCCGGGGAATAAAATCTTCGCATATTTCCCCATCCCAAACCCCAGCGCAGCAACTGACACCTCTCCATCTGTTACCCAAAACTTGAGCGTCTCACGCCCTAAAACAGCAGGCTTACTCTTAACTGTTAACTGCCGGGAACAAAAAACCGGAGCAGGGTTCCCCTCCCCATAGGGCTCCAGGGAATCAATCTTGTCAACCAAATCCAAACTCAATGACGAAAGCGGCACCTCACAATCAATGGATACAGAAGGAACCAAACTTCGGACCTCAAGCACATCTTGCGCAAACGTATTCATTAAATCCCTAAACTCTTCAATCTTTTCTTCACGGATTGTTAATCCGGCTGCCAGTTTATGTCCTCCAAAATTTTCTAACGCCTCAGAACAACTTTCTAACGCTTCGTGTAAATGAAACCCTTCGATCGAACGCGCCGAAGCTGTCCCCACTCCATCCTCTAAAGAAATAACAATCGCCGGCCGAGAATAGGTTTCAGTAAGCCGCGAGGCCACAATGCCCAGGACCCCTTTATGCCACCCTTCCTTAGCAATGATAATTACCTTATGCTCTTTAAAATTAATCTCCTGCTCCACACATGCCAAGGCCTCCTTCACAACCTCCCTCTGCAACTTTTGTCGATCTGAATTCATCACATCCAAATCTTGCGCGATTTGATGAGCCTCCTTAACATCCTGGCTTAACAACAACTTTAAAGATTTTTTTGCTGATCCCATCCGCCCTGTCGCATTAATGCGTGGCCCTAAAATAAACCCGACAAAATACGGCTTAAAAACTTTTCCCTTTATCTTTGCCACATTGATCAAAGCTGCTAAACCTTTATTTTTTGTTTGATGAATTCCAGGAAGGCCTTCTTTAACAAAAATACGGTTTTCTCCCCGGAGGGGCACAACATCAGCAATTGTTCCTAAAACAATCAAATCCAACTCTTCCTGAGAAATCGTACCGAATAAAGCCTGAACCAATTTGCCGACCAACCCGACCGCTGCTAAATGTTTAAATGGATACGCGCAATCTTTTCGTTTAGGATCCACAATAGCTAAAGCATCCGGCAACCCTTCTTCACTCGGCTCATGGTGATCAACAATAATAATATCCAAACCGCTCTGTTTAAGCGCTGCCACCTCATCTATCGAAGTAATCCCGCAGTCAACTGTAATCAGCAATTGAACATTCTTTTCTTCAATAATATCCGAAATTCCATCATTCAGTCCATACCCGTCATGCATGCGGTGCGGGATATGATTAAATACTTCAATTCCTAACCGTGTCAAAGCCTTATACAAAAGCGCTGAGGAAGTAACACCGTCGACGTCATAATCCCCAAAAATCAAAACGCGCTCTTTGTTCTTTTGAGCCTGTTTGATACGCTTAACCGCGGCATCCATACCTTCAAGAAGAAACGGATCATGCAAATCGGAAATACCACACGATAAAAACTGTCTGGCAACATCCGGTGAACTGACACCCCGATTAACTAACAACTGCGCAACGATCGGATGCACGTTAAGCGCATCACTCAACGCGACCTGCTGCTGCGGATCAGGTGTTTTGATATTCCAAATCTTTTGGGTAAGTAAATTTGACATTGAATTATATTTATAAAGCGCGAAACCAAGCTAAACTTTACGCGAAACTACGCGAAAGTGGCTGGCGACGGGCAATGGGTGACGCATTACATTTTATTCGGTTGGCTGACGCCTAATAAGCGCAGTCCATTTGCGATCACTATCCGTGCTGAATCAATGAGCGCAAGCCTTTCTGAGGAAAGATCTGAATTATTGGCATCCACAACACGATGACGGTCATAAAACCTATGAAAACATGTGGCCAACTCATGAAGGTAGGCGGTTAACGCGTACGGATCCATCTCCCGGCAACAAATTTCAAGGATATCTGAAAAGCTGCCAATCTTCTTAATCAAATCCAATTCTTCCGCTTCTATTAGCAAATTCAAATCTTTGGTCTTCTCAGATAAATCTTCTTTTTTAGCCTTTTCAACAATACTGTAAATCCGCGCATGGGCATACTGAATATAGTAAACCGGATTTTCTGAAGTTTCCTTTTTTGCCAACTCTAAATCAAAATCCAAATGCGCCTTAATATGCCGCATCAAAAAGAAAAAACGCGCCGCGTCCACGCCTACTTCATCCATCACTTCCCTTAAACTGATATACTGTCCTCGACGCGTTGACATCGAGACCGGCTCACCATTACGATAAATGGTAGCCAACTGTACAATCAAAACCTTCAAGGCCTCACGCTTCTGGCCTAACGCTTCAACAGCTGCTGTCAGGCGTGGAATATACCCATGATGGTCCGGGCCCCAGATATTGACCGCTTCATCAACCCCTCTCTGAAACTTATCCTTATGATAAACAATATCCGGCGTAAAATAGGTATAACTCCCATCTGATTTTCGGACCACCCGGTCCTTATCATCTCCATAAGGAACCGACTTAAACCACAAAGCACCATCTTTGTCATACAAGTGCCCTTGTTCTTTCATTTCTGCTAAAAGAGTATCAATCTGATCTTGCGTTGCGATCCTGGACTGATGCGCCCATACGTCAAAATGCACGCCAAAATCATCCAGCTCCTTTTTAATAACAGACAATAAAAAATCAACTCCATATTGGGAGAAGTCTTCAAGATTTTTCTGGTTTAACACATCAAGGTTTTCAATATTATTTTTCTCTATAAAATCCCGGGCCATGTCACGAATATAATCGCCCTGATACCCTTCTTCGGGGAATTCACAGTCCTCCCCTAAAACCTGACGCGCACGGCATTGAATCGATCTACCCAAGATATTAATTTGATTGCCTTCATCATTAACGTAATATTCTTTTTGCGCGTTGAATCCGGAAAAATTCAAGATATTAGCCAAGGCATCGCCAACAGCTGCCTGCCGGGCATGTGCCACACTTAACGGCCCGGTTGGATTAGCACTTACAAACTCCAGTTGAAGTTTCTTGCCTTGTCCGAAAGATGTGCGGCCATATTCTTCTTGCTGTTCAAAAACCTGATACAAAATGTCATACACCGCATTATGTGAAAGATAAAAATTAATAAACCCGGGATTCTTGACTTCAATCCTGGACACTTTCTCTTTTAACGGACCGGAATCAATATGGCCCTGAATCGCCGCGCAAAAATCATGGGCAATATCAATCGGCTTCTTCCTGAGAATCCGTGCGGATTTCAAAGCAATATTGGTGGCAAATTCCCCATGCTGTTTATCATTAGGGATCTCAAGATCAACGGCCGGGCAAGGCTGCCCTGAAGAAAAAAGCGGCTCTAACGCCTCATTGATGCTCGCTTGTAATTGTTCTTTTAAATTCACTAACATAAAAAAGGATAGGATATTTATTAACAATAGAAAAAAATTGCTTCGGAGAAAACTTCCCTTCCCCGAAGCAATACATATTTCGATCTCTGTCGGGAGCCTATTTCCCTGTGTCTTTTGGTAAAGACGGATCCTCCCATTTAACTTTCTTTGCTTCTTGCCAGAGATAATCCAAGCCATAAAATTCACGCGTCTCTTGATCAAAGACGTGTGCGACAACATTACCTAAATCAACCAAAACCCAACGACCTTCCTTGTATCCCTGCTTAAACCGGACTTTGATTCCAAGGTCTTTAAGTTTTTCTTGAATACCATCAGCAATAGCGCGAACCTGCCGACTTGAACTCCCGGTGGAAAGCACGAAAAAGTCGCAGAAATTCGCGACTTTTCGCATATCAAGAATTGTTATTTCTTCAGCTTTTATATCCGAAGCAAACCCTGCAATTAATTTAGCTAATTGTAAAGATGTAAACGATGATTCTTTATTAATAACCTGCTGCCTTTCTACTCAACTCTAATTGACATCCTTAAAAACACGTCACGATGTGCGTTTTTAAAAACCCAATATTTCAAAAAATAACTCTTAACAAGGAGAAATGCTTTTACTTCTTCAACTTCGCAGCTTGCTCTTTCCCTAAAACTCTCCAACATTCATGAGGCCCACTTTGAGATTTTGTTACAGCAAAAAAACGTCCGCTTTTTTCGCGAACATCATATTCTGTGGCTGTGAATTTAGATTTAGATTTTACATCGTAGAATGACAATTCTTCCATACTGCGTGCCTCCTTGAAGTTAAAGAAATTCTCCTGTAAATACTTTTATTAAAAAATGTGCGAGCCGACACCTATCAAAGCCGCAGGCTAAAAAGCCCGCGAACGCAAGCAGATATTGGCATAGCCATTCTTAATAAAAAGTATTTACAAAAGAACTTCCCGGTTAAATATGTACGTTAGTCTAGCGGATAGCCTGGGGAATGTCAATTCAAAAAGCGTCTCTCCTCCCGCACAATCCGCAGATATTCGATTAACCCGGAAAATCAATCAGGGCCTTAAGGGCTTTCTCCTGGTCATCCTCCATCGGCCCAACAATCGCCAAATTATACTTTTTCTCGACGATAATATCTTTGGCCACCCGCTGGACATCTTCAGGGGTAATCTTTTTGATTTTCCTGATAATATCCTTTAAGGTATGCATTTTATCACGGGATAATGTTGCCTCACCAATCCACAACATATGGTCCAGGGTTTCCTCCAATCCGAGGAGAACCTGGCCGAGATAATAGTCTTTCGCCCGGACAAATTCATCTTTTGAAACACCATGCTGACGCATCTTTCTTAATTCCTTAAACACGACATCAACAGCTTCAACAATTTTCCGGTTATCCACACCCGCGCGAACGATAAACATGCCGGTGTCTTTAAGAGCCTTGATGCTGCAGGATATCGAGTAAGCCAACCCCCGTTTTTCCCGGACTTCATTAAACAAGCGGCTCGACATATTGCCGCCAAGAATAACATATAAAAGATTCAACACATATTTATCTTTATGATCGTCATGAAAGCCTGGCATACCTAAAGCCAACTGCATCTGTTCAATATCCTTGCGAAAAAAATGGGCTCTCGGGCTGTCTTGCACAGCAGTGACAGCAACAAACATCTTCTTTTCCCCTTTAGGCAGCGTATTTAGTTTACGTTTCACTAAATTCACAAGGCTCTGGTGCTTAATGTTGCCACAGGCCGCAACCACAATATTCGCCCCGGTGTAATACGCCTGATGAAATTTTTTAAGATCTCTACGGGACATCCGCGAAACAGATTCCATTGTCCCGGCAAGATTTTTCCCTAACGGATGATTAGGCCAGGCCATCGCATCCAAATTTTCAAGCACTAAATACTGTGGAAGATCACGATACATCTTGATCTCTTCAATAATAACCGTACGCTCTTTTTCGACTTCCTTTAATGGAATTTTAGGGAAAAATGTCATATCTGCCAGGACATCAAAGGTCTGAGCAGTATGTTTCGATGGAATTTTTGCATAAAAGCAGGTCATCTCTTCAGACGTAAAAGCGTTTAACGCGCCCCCCACGCCCTCAATCTGCTCTTTAATAGCACTACAGGAATATTTATTGCTTCCTTTAAAAACAATATGCTCTAAAAAATGCGCAGCCCCTTTAACCCGGTCATCTTCATAGCGGCCACCCACACCAATCCATATACCGAGCGCGACACTGTCGCGTTCTTTCATATCATGGGTAACAACTTTTATACCGTTAGGGAGTATGGTTTTTTGATACATAAGTTACCTCTTGTTGCGCATTTCGCAGCGCGTAAACCAAATTACAATGCACGCGTTAAACTTCGAACGAATCGGGTGACATTTCTCACAAGATCTTCCTTGCCTGCATTCTTTTGAATTTCTTTAATAATCGCGCTTCCGACAATCACACCGTCGGCGACTTTGCCTACGGCCTTTACCTGCCGGGCATTCGAAACCCCAAATCCAACACATACCGGTTTATCCGTCACGTTTTGCACAGCCTTAACATCCCCAACAAAATCTTTAGGAAGACTTTGACGTACACCGGTTACCCCGGTTAAGGAAACATAGTAAATAAAGCCTGTTGAAGCTTTTACAATTTTCGGCACACGATTTTTTGATGTTGTCGGTGCTAAAAAGAAAACAGTCGATATATCTTGCGCGCGCGCCGCCTTAATAAAACCGCTCGCTTCTTCCGGAGGCAAATCAGGGACAATCAAGCCATCCACCCCACAGGCCCTGGCTTTACTCATAAATCTTTCTTCACCATAATGAAATATCGGGTTGTAATAGGTCATCAACGCAACAGGAATATTTGTTTTTCGACGGATTTTCCGGACACTTGCTAAAATTTTCTCTAACGTAACGCCTTTTTGTAAAGCACGCTGTGAAGCCGCTTGAATAGTCGGGCCATCGGCGAGAGGGTCAGAAAACGGTACACCCAATTCTATAATATCCACGCCTGCCTTTTCAAAAGAAACAACCATCTCCCCGGTTGTCTTAAGATTCGGGTCCCCTGCAGTGAGAAAAGCGATAAAGGCTTTCTTTTTCCGCTCTTTTAATTCCTTGAATTTTTGATCGATTCTATTCATTTTGCGTGCTACATGCAACGTGCTACGGCGTTGCTCTTTGCCTATATAACTTCTTTGATAGCTTCCATATCCTTATCTCCACGACCGGAAAGGCAGACAATGACCGTGGATTTCTTTTTAACTTTTTTTGCCAGCTTTTCCAAATACGCGATCGCGTGAGCTGTTTCTAGCGCCGGGATAATACCCTCTGTCTTTGACAACAACTTTAAACCTTTTATCGCCTCTTTATCTGTTACAGACACATATTGAGCACGCCCAATTTTTTGATAATACGCATGCTCCGGCCCGACCCCTGGATAATCCAACCCTGCGGCAACCGAATGCGCTACACGAACCTGTCCATCCTTTGTCTGCATAAGCCCACTCTTGCTTCCGTGTAAAACACCGACCCCACCGTCAGCTAACGGCGCGGAATGCTGACCTGTGTTCAACCCCAAACCCGCAGCCTCAACACCGATCATTTTGACCTTTTTATCATTAAAGAATGAATGAAACAAACCCATCGCGTTACTTCCGCCACCCACACAAGCAAGCAAATAATCCGGAAGCTTTTTCTCTTTTTGTTGAAATTGTTTGCGTGCTTCCTGGCCAATCACCACCTGAAACTCACGCACCATCAACGGATACGGATGAGGGCCCGCGACTGAACCGATAATATAAAATGTATCACGCACATTGGTAACCCAATCCCGGATTGCTTCGTTCATCGCGTCTTTAAGCGTCTGAGAACCGCTTGTTACAGGAACCACCTCAGTGCCGAGAAGCTGCATACGAAAAACATTCAACGCTTGGCGTTTGATATCTTCAGCTCCCATATACACCACGCATTTTAAGCCAAACAACGCGGCAGCCGTGGCCGTTGCCACGCCATGCTGGCCAGCACCGGTTTCAGCAATAATACGGGTCTTACCCATACGCTTAGCCACAAGAATTTGACCAAGAGTATTATTGATTTTATGCGCACCCGTATGAAGAAGGTCTTCCCTTTTAAGGTATACTTTTAAAGTCTTTAGCTGTTTGCTTAAACGCTTGGCATGATAAAGGTTGGTTGGCCGTCCGGCATATTCCTTCAAATACTCGACAAACTCTTTTCTAAACGTTTTATCTTTCCTCAATGAAAAGAATGTCTTCTCTAAATCTGATAGCAGCGTCATCAGTGTCTCGGGAACATACTTGCCTCCGAACTCACCAAAATGTCCTGTTTTGTCTGGAACTGTCATCTTTCCCTGTCTTGTAGTATTGCAATAAAAAAAGGAAACTCCTGCCCTGAATCCTGACTCCTAAAAATCAGGGGATGCTATCTTTTGCTCAAGCAAACGGATCAAAATCGCTCTTTCCTCTTCATCAATCTCAGCTGTTGATTCCATAAATTTCTCAACCCGCTCTTTCTGCTCAACATAATAAAAAATATCGGAAATCACTCTTGCCCCATCACGGAACAACGCGCGCAATTTTGAAGCCTTGATCGGATCGAGTGATTCGCCTTGGTATCGTTCAATCTCGCCGATCAACCTTTTCAGCTCATCCTGCCAATCACCAAAATTATTTTCCATCTGTGTATAATATTCCGCATCCCCGACGATCCATAAACGGACCTGTTCCTTATCTTCCAGCGACAACTGTTCGCCTTTTTCTAATTTTTCAATAATCCCCTTGATGTCCTCTTGTGTCATCTCCTGGATACGCTCACGCAAATAGATATCCAATTCTTCAAAAATCGTTGAAAGCTTGCTGTAGGCATTCCCTGACCCGGATTGCGTTGCACTTGTGTAATCTTCTCTTAACTTTGTAATAATTTGATCAAACTCTGCCATAATAATTCTCCTTTTCTACGTTATCTATTTATCGTGTCCACTTGAATACTCTATCATCACTAAAGACGTCGCCCCTAACACGCCTCCGCTATCAATGCGCAGCGGGACCTTTCCTTCCCCGCTGTCAAACCATAATTTATACTTAGCAGGGTCGCTTGCCAAAAAAAACGCGTCATGAACCTCTCCTGCGGCCTTAAGCGTATCTTGCTTAAGTACGGTTATCGTGACATCCTTTGTTGGAAGACGCATAACAAGGTCATCGCCAATAACAAACTTTCCGTCCCTGCGATAACGATAAATAAATCCATAAAGATTTTCAACAGAACCTTGTTTTTCTAAAACCTTTTCAATCGTCTTCGCTCCTACCTGTTTAACGATCGTAACTTTCCCCTGCTCCTGATAATTTTCAACAATCTTTTCTTTCTTTCCGAAAATATTAAGATCCCGCTCAACACGTATCGGTAAAAATGTTTGAGGATCTATAAAGATTTTTTCTTCATCAAAAAAATTAAACGCCCTGGCCGTAAACGTAATTAAATATACAGGCTTACCATCAAGCTGCCCATAGCCGTTAAATTCAAGACTGGCTTGCCCTGCCTTGGCCCCAAACTTTCTAATCGCATAAGTTACTTTTTCTCCATCAACAAAAGGCAAATCAGCAGCGCGGCTCTCATCTCTTACAAACAAGAATACCATAACGACCAGGATAATAATTTGATAAATCTTTTTCATGGGTTCTATAAATTATCATATTCCTGAACAAACTTTTCTAAAAGCTGTGTGCCTTTATAAAGCGTATTGACATGGACATACTCGTCCGTGGTATGTGCTGTGCCGTGCGCGCCGAATCCCGTCGCAAAGGCAGGGATTTTGTGTTTCTTGAAAAACGTAATTACTGTCGCCCCTTCACTGCCTTTTAACGTTGCGTTAATTTTCATCTTCTTTGCTGCCTGATAATAAGACTGAACAAACGGATGTTTTTTATCAATCTCATACGGTTGCTGCAAATCATCAATTTCAACCTTAAACCGTTTTGCTTCACTACGGATAATACCCTTAATCTCTTTTAAAAGCAACGGCGCTTTCATCCCGGGTAAAAAACGGACATCTAACGCAAACTCACAAAAATCAGCAACCATATTCACCTTATCCCCGCCTTTAATCATACCGACATTCATAGTCGGCGGACGAAGGATCGCATGTTTTTGAAACTTCGGTTTATAGCGTTTAAGTTTGGAAATAACACGTGCTGCAACCTCAATGGCATTTTCACCGCGCCAATTATACGCGCCATGCGCTTTCTTTCCAAAAATCTGAATGCGGCAATGGATCAAACCTTTTTGGGCAATGATCATGTCAAATTCATCTGAATCAAGGATCAAGGCGACATCCGGTTTTAAAATTTTCTTATCCAGCAATGGGATTATCCCGGCATGGCTGCCTGTTTCTTCATCAACAGTGGCCGCCATAATAATATCACGCTCAAGCTGCACACCATCTTCCACAAGACTACGCATAAGTTCCAGACAGCAAGCAAGATTGCCTTTATCATCAGTGGCGCCCCGGCCATAAAGCTTGCCTTTAATAATTTGACTTCCCCATGGGTCATATCTCCAATTCTCTCCGACAGGAACGGTATCAAAATGCGGGGTTAAAAGAATAGCTTTCTTTGCCGCTTTTGCGCGCGGCAACGCACCTTTTAACGTGGCAATAATATTAGGCCGGTTCTTCTTAAATGTATGCGTCTTAACGTGCAAGCCAAGCGACCGCATGTCCTTTTCAATAAACCTTGCCAGCTTTAATTCATTGCCCGGAAGATTTTCGGAATTAATACTTAAGACTTTTTGGGTAAGTTTTACAAGACGGGATTTATTAATCATAGAAAACTCGCGAAACCACGCGAAACATTACGCTAAACAACGCTAACGTTTCACGATATATTTGCATTTTATTTCAGAAAATTCTCCGCGTTCAACGCCCCGAGGACTTTTTTAAAATCATCATGATCCACAAGAACGACATCGGGAAGCTCTGCACAGAGCTTCCTGGCCTTCGGCATATGCGACTTAATATTACGAAACGCAATATACTGAAAGTCTGCACCGCATTTTGGACACTGCCGCGCATCCAGTTCAATCTCCATCTCCTGGCAATGCGCGCACTGGCCTGACAGGTCTCCATAGATCAGAAGATGCTCTTTGATATTATAAATATCTAAATTTTTATATATGCGTATAAATTTACAGTTCATAATTTATACTGTACCCCATTAACAAAAGGATCACCCCAACAGGAGGACCCTTTGTCACACATACTCTTTTTAGCTATCTTGTGAAATAATATCGGGATGCTTTTCTAAAACTTTTACAAAAGCATCAACAACAACAGGGTCAAATTGAGTACCCTTGTTTTTTACAAGTTCTGATTTTGCTTGTTCTTTAGTTAGCGGAGTTTTCCGGTAAGGACGCCTTGATACCATCGCGCTAAAACTATCAACAACCGCCATAATACGAGCCCCGATTAAAAGATCATCACCTTTTAAATTATAAGGGTAACCTTTTCCATCAAACCTTTCATGGTGTTGTTTTATAATTGCCCCCACCTCATCCAAAAAGCTTAAAGGCTTGACTATTTCCGCGCTCTTTATAGGATGAGTCTGCATTTCACTTCTTTCACTATCTGTCAAAAAAGATTCCTTTGTCAATATATTATCATGTACAGCTATTTTACCTATATCGTGAAGCATGCATGCTTTTCTTATAATTTCAATTTCTTCGTCAGAAAGATTCATCTCTCTCGCTAATTCTACTCCAAAAGCAGTAACTTGATGCGAATGCCAATTTGTATAGTGATCTTTTGCATCAACAGCAGTCATTAACGACATAACAACATTCATATATGTGTCCTTTAATGAAGAGTATAACCTTGCATTCTCGATAACAATTGAAGCCTGCTGAGCTATACCATTGATAAGGTTAAAGTCGTTTTCATTAAAAGATTTCTTTGAAACCTTGTTATTCACGTTAATGACACCTATAACTTCATTTTTAAATGCAAGCGGGATACTGATGAAAGAATTAGAATAATACTTTTCTTGCCGTCTTTGAGTAAAACGCGGGTCACTTGAGACATCATTAACCAAAAGCGGCCTGTTGTTTTTAACAACCCACCCGGATATTCTTTCTCCATTTTTTATTTTTGTTGTTTTAACTGTATCTTCACTTAACCCTCTCGCAGCAACTATTGACAAATATTCTTTCGCATTGTCTAACAACAATATTGAACAAATTTCAATATCAAGGACATCACACACTTTACTTGTTATGTTGTTTAATGCCTCTTCTATCTTCAAACTGGTTGAAATTTCCTGAGAGACATTACAAATAAGAGTTAATTCGTTGGTACGTTTTTTTACGCTTCGCTCCAGTTCTTCCCCCCATTTTTGTATTTTCTCCCTTGAATCTTCTATTTCTTTTGTCATACGTTTAAACTCGGATATGTCCCGTATAACCTCAACCCCCCCTATAATCTGCCTGTTTGAATCTTTAATTGAAGAGGCACTCAGAATGATCGGGACAGTCTTTCCATTTTTTTTAATGACATTTGTTTCGACAGTTAACACAGGCGTGTCATATTTTATCGCGGCATCTAAAGGACACTTATTCTTACACAACTCCGATTGAAAAACATCCTTGCATTTCTTGCCTAACACCTCTTCTTCTTTGTACCCGGTAATTTTTTCAGCTATCCTGTTAAACTGAGTAATCTCCCATTCATTATTAACAGTAAAAAAACCTTCGGCCAGGCTTAATAAAAGTGCGTCCATATATTCATTTTTATCTGTAAGCAACGCATTGTATTCCTGTATTTTCTTCACATATTCATGTTTGTCTTTTTCTAATTGAAAATTCTTTACATTCTGTTCAACACAATGATAAAATTCTTCCATGGTAAATGGCTTGGCTATGTAATCATCTACCCCCAACTTTATCGCTCTTACTAACGATTCTTTATCGGAAAACCCCGTCATTATAATTATTGTTGTTCTTTCCGGCAGCTGCATCTGTTTAATCTCTATTACAGCATCGATACCGTCTCTACCCGGAAGTTTAATATCTGATATTACAATCTCAAAATGACACTCTTTTGCTTTTTCAATTGCTTCATCGCAATTACTCGCGCACTCGACATAATACCCCTGCCTCTTAAGAGCCCTGACAAGAGTAAACCGGAAATCCACATCATCTTCAATGATCAATATTTTTTCTTTTTTATCAATTTTACTATCCACGACAACTCCTTTATTTTAAAACGAATATATACAATTCTTGCCGCTCTCTTTTGCTTTACACAAAGCAGCACCCGCTTTCTGTATTAAATCATCTTTTGTCTCACCGGCATCAGGGAACGTTGCGACTCCTGTGCTGATCGTTACATTAATGGCACCGGAATCACATTGAAAATCTGTCTTACTAATAAGCATTCTTATACGTTCCGCATATTCCAATGCTGCATTCTTATTGATCTCCGGCAAAATCACCGCAAATTTCTCCCCGCCGTAGCGAAAGATTAAACCTGCATTTTCACGGACAGAATCCTTCATAACACGAACAACACCTTTGAGAATTCTGTCACCTGATAAATGCTCATACGTATCATTACATTTTTTAAAATCATCTAAATCAATCATCAAAATAGACAACGGATGGTTATACCTTGCTGCCCGGGCGATCTCTCTAAACATAATTTTATGAAAATAGCGATGATTAAACGCCCCGGTCAAACCATCTAAAATAGATAAATTCTTATAGTATTCAACATCATTTTCCAGGCGGTATCCTTTTATAAGTTTTTCAACAGTATCCCGAAGAACCTCAATAGTAAAAGGTTTGTGCAGAAAATCATCTACGCCTAACTTGATTGCTCTTATCGGAACATCCTTGTCAGAATAACCTGTTATGATCATTGTTTTTGTTATGTCGCCTGTTTTTTGAATCTTTTCAATCAAACTACTCATAACCCCGATACCATCCAGGCCAGGAAGCCTCACGTCAGATATTATCAACGCGAAAGATTTGCTTTTGATCAACTCAACAGCCTGAAGACCATCTTCAGCCTGATTTATATCATATCCATTCTTTTTAAGAACCCTTACAATTGTTTTTCTAAAATCATGGTCATCATCAACGACTAAAATGCATTCCTTGTCACTGTTATTTTCTTCCATTTTTATTATCCCCCCATCCAATAATGATTTTCCGGGTTACGGACCGAACTACTCAGGCTACAGGTAAAGTTATCGTAAAGACACATCCCTCTCCATAAGATGACGACACTGATATTCCACCCGCATGTTTCTCAATAATACCTTGGACAACTGAAAGCCCTAACCCGGTTCCTTTCCCCACATCTTTTGTTGTGAAAAAAGGATCAAAAACCACATTAACATCTTCCTTTTTTATCCCTTTACCGTTATCAGCAAAGATGACAATAACCTTATCATCTTCCTGATAACATTTAATTTCAATCTTCCCTTTCATCCCGTCTATATCAATAAATTTTTCTTTTATACTATCAATAGCGTTTACAATTAAACTTGTAATTACTTGCTGCAGTTCGTTAGGATTACCTTTAATTTTATCAACTTCTCCACACAAGGTCTCAACCTGGACACCATTTATTCTTAAATCATGCCTGAGCAAATTACATGTTTCCCTGGTAATTTCTCGCATATCAACCGCATAAAAGTCATCAGGGGATGTCCTGGAATAATTAAGCAGTTGCTCTACGATTATCTTGCATCGCTGCGTGCTTCTCTCAATAAATTCCAGAGACTCTTTTTGATCCTCATCTTCGATCTCTGCCATGAGCATCTCTGTATTAGTAAGAATTGTAG
>JAGLHE010000122.1 GCA_023143685.1 Candidatus Omnitrophota bacterium | reverse complement strand
AATATTCTTTGATGTCTTCAACCTGACTGAATGTTTTTCCTTATCAACAGATACCAGCTCACAATAAACTTCTTTTTTCACTAATTCATATACAACCCCGGTTAAAATACCTTTTTCCAGGCTATAGCTTTCAGATTCCAATAATTCACCTGATGGGCTATATAAAATTTCAACATCCAATAAGCTTTCTTCAACATCAAGATTACATATCTTAACACTTCCCCATCCCGCCTCCAAAAAGATAGCATTACAACTCATTTCAATACAAGATTCCACGCTTACATCCATACCTTCTTTATTAAGTACTGCCTGAAGGCTCTGAACATAGCCTCTGCCTAGCGCCTCACCAATTTTACACATCAAGATATCCGCGCCTTCCCTCCCTACTGATTTAGCGAATGTAGTATCAATGGCATTTACAACCGGTATGGGAATCAGTAAACTCCGATTTCCTGCTGAGTACAAAATCCCTTTTTGATCATCAATCTGAACAGACTTAACTTCTTTTAAACTCATAAATATTTCAACGCCTCCTTGTGCATGGCTATTTCTTAATTAAAACTGTCCTCTTTGCAGCACCAATTTTTGTTATTTCCGCTTTATGTCCTCTCCCCTGAAACTCTTCAGGAAGAACTTTCCTTATTTAGTAAATATAGCATAACTAATTTGATGGTGCGAGCAAATACCAGATTTTTTTTGCCCTGGACCCCCTATATCCTTTTCGTAATTGCCCTTTATTAACATAAAAAAAATACCCCTGGTTTCCCCAGGGGCATCACTGCGGTAATCTTACGTCGACCCCCTCACCCGGGGCCTCCTCAGGATAAATTCATAAAAAAAATTGCATCGCCGGCGGCTCTGCAACTTTTGTGTTCATTTTTAAAAAAGCCGATAAAGACGGGGATGTCAGACCCAACTGCTCTTCGGCAACTCAGCCACCGTATCGCCTCTACTCACCATCATCGCATCTTCACATGCCCACAACCGCAAGGGCCTTTCCGGCGTTCAGACAACGTAGGCCTGGAGTTTTGTGCCCCCGAGTTTCCTCGGGTTTACCTTTATCGGCTTAATTAAAACATAACATATTTTGACACCTATAACAAGATACGCACAAACAAAACAGGAAAAAATGACACAGGATCAAAAATCTTTCTACCCCAATGACTTGCCACACAAGAAAGTTCGCCTTTCATCTTTGACCGGCTCACATCTTCTATGCGGCCGTATAGGAGAGTATACAGTATCGCTGATTTTTTAAAAATTTACGGCTTTTATAAATTCGTGCATAGAGCGTTCGTTCTTTTTGCCCGGAGTCTGCTCAACCCCGCTACACGTATCAACCGCAAAAGGACGCACTTCCTCAACAGCCGCAAGCACATTATTATAATGAAGACCGCCTGAAAGGATAATCGGCTTACCTAAACTCTTAGCACTCTTGATAAATGACCAGTCAAAAGTCTCGCCGCTGCCGCCATAAACCTTCTCTTGATACGTATCAAAAAGAAACGCGTCCACACTGTCAAACTGCTTTAAAAACGCTATGTCGATTTTTTTATCAACACGGACAGCTTTGATGACTTTATATTTTTTAAACCGTCGGCAGTAACTGGGTGTTTCGTCACCATGAAACTGAATGGTTTGAATACCCGTAAAATTCAGAATATCCTTAACCGCTCCCTCTTTTTGGTTCACAAACACACCGACCGGGGTGACAAAGGGCGGCAACTCCTTAAGAATTTTCTGAACTTTATACGGCCCCACAAAGCGCGGACTTTTTTTACAAAAAATAAATCCAACAGCCCAAGCACCGAGGTTAGCTGCTGCCAAAGCGTCTTTGGTATTTGTCATTCCACACATTTTTGTTCTAATCATTTTTGGTTCCTTTTTTTAAAACACTGATGAATACAGATTTAATAAAACGCAGATGAGCACAGATTAAATGACGCTGATGAGCGCTGATAATTCCGTGGCCCGTGACCTGTGTCCCGAAAAACGAAAACACAAACGACACAACTATCCACCCATAACGTCCTTAATTTTTGCCCCTACATCCTGTTCCCTTAAAAAGGTCTCGCCTATCAAAACTGCGTTGGCACCTGATTCTTGCAGCATCTTGACATTGTCATGCGTCTTGATGCCGCTTTCTGCCACAACGACTTTATCCTTAGGAATCCGCGGGATTAATTCCTGGCTCGTTTTTAAATCCACCTCAAAGGTGTGCAGATTCCGGTTATTAATTCCTATAATTTCAGCCCCGGCATCAAGCGCGCGGTCCAGCTCATTTTTGTCATGGACCTCAACCAGGCTGTCCATATCCAACTGGCGCGCGACATCCATCAGCCGACGGATTTGATCATCTTCAAGAATAGCGACAATCAGTAAAACCGCGCTCGCGCCATAACTAAACGCTTCATACACCTGCGCTTCGTCAATAAAAAAATCTTTCGCCAACACAGGAACGTTAAAGTTGTCCACGACCTTCTTTAAGTTAACATATCCGCCTAAGAAAAATTTTTCTTCTGTTATAACCGAGATCGCGGCAGCACCCTCATCTTGATATACGCGGGCCAGCTTTATAACATCCAACTCCTTGCAGATGACCCCTTTCGACGGTGAGGCCTTCTTGATCTCCGCGATAAGGTTGATCTGGCCAGGATTCGAAATATTTTTTTTAAACAACGAATAACGTGTCAGCTGCGCATTCTTAATATTGTTGCGCAGGCCATCAAAAAAAGCCTTTCTCTCATTCAGAAGGCTTTTCTTATGATCAACAATTTCTTTTAAAAAATCTTTCATGAAACAAAATTATTTTCACATTCCGGGTAGCACTTCGGAACACGTTACCATTATCGGTTTGTAAACTTTTTCAACGCTTCCAATTTCTTCTTAGCTTTGCCCGAATCAATCGATTCGTTCGCCATTTTAATCCCTTCATCAATCGTCTTAACCTTTTCAGCAGTATACAAGGCATACGCGGCATTTAAAACAACGATATCGCGTTTAGGGCCTTTTTCTCCGCCAAGAATCATGTTAACGATCTCAATATTTTTTTGAAGGTCCCCGCCCTTTAAATCTTGTTCTTTAGCTAACGGGATCCCCAGCTCTTGCGGGTCAATGTCATATGAGACAACGTCTGTGCCGTTAAATTCGCTCACAAACGTTTTGCCTGTTGTGGTGACTTCATCTAACCCGTCGTTGCCATGAACAACAAGCGCTTTCTTGATCCCTAAATTTTTCAGCACATTCGCAATAGGCTCAACCAGGTCACGGCTATAAACACCCATCATTTGATGCGTGGCTCTCGCCGGGTTAATTAACGGGCCTAAAACATTAAAAATCGTTTTAACACCTAATTCTTTACGCGCGGCCGCGACATTTTTCATCGCTGGATGCAACTTTTGCGCGAACAAAAAGGCAATCCCCACCTCATCCAGGCATTGACTTAACTGTTGGTGCTCGACATTTAAATTCACACCCAAAGCCTCGAGTATATCCGCGCTTCCGCATTTGCTGGAAACTGAACGGTTGCCATGCTTGGCAACAACTACTCCCGCACCCGCGACAACAAGCGCCGCAACAGTTGAGATATTAAATGTATTCTTGCTGTCCCCGCCTGTTCCACACGTGTCAAGAACAACTTCATGCTGCGTATCAACAGGAATTAAGAATTGGCGCAAAATCTTTGCCGCGCCGGTAATTTCGTCAATCGCCGGGCCCTTTTTATTTAAAGCCTCTAAAAATTCTTTTATCGCCTCATGCATCGCGTCGCCCGACATGATAAACTGCATCACTTCTTCAATTTCTTCCTGAACAAGATTCTCATTATTCTTTATCTTTTCAATATACTTTTTCATGACAACCTCATCTTGGTTCTCTTTGGCTTATAACCTGCTGCCGTGCAAAAAATTCCGCAAGAGATCTTTGCCTGCACCGGTTAAAATCGATTCCGGGTGAAACTGCACCCCCCAAATCGGCAATGTTTTATGCCGGATCCCCATAATTTCACGGTCCTTATCTTTCGTGCGCGCGGTCACCTCTAAACATCGCGGCAATGTTTTTGAATCAATGGCAAGCGAATGATACCGTGTTGCTTCAAACGGGTTATCAATATCCGTAAAAATTTCTTTTTCATTATGACGGATTAAAGAAGTTTTGCCGTGCATTAACCGTTTGGCCTGAATAATTTTTCCGCCATACGCATAGCCAATACACTGATGTCCTAAACAAACACCAAGGATCGGAATTTTTCCGGCGAACTCACGGATCAAGGCCACAGAAATTCCGGCCTTTTCCGGACGGCCCGGCCCCGGTGAAATCACAATCTTCTGTGGCTTCATCTTTTTGATTTCAGCTAACGAGATCGCGTCATTACGGTACACTTTCATTTTTGCCTTTAATTCGCCAAAATACTGGACCAGGTTATACGTAAATGAATCGTAGTTGTCGATTATAAGTATCACTGACTCTTATTATCCTTTAATATTTGTGGGCGCTTTCCTCAACGTTTACCGTTGCGCGTTGCCCGTAAGCCCGGCCTAAATTTTTTCCCGATAAATTTTCGCGCCGAGCTCTGAAAATTTTTGCTCAAGCCCTTCGTACCCGCGATCTAAATGATAAATCCGATGGATCTCGGTCCGTCCTTTTGCGGCCAGCCCTGCAATCACAAGCGCGGCTGACGCGCGCAAATCCGATGCCATTACCTGCGCTCCATACAAAGTCTTTCGCCCCTCAACAATCGCGACACTACCTTCCCGACGGATATTAGCTCCCATACGGTTTAATTCCGCGATATGAATAAACCGGTCAGGGAAAACTTTGTCGGTAATAACACTCACCCCCGGAGTGGCCGCCATCAATGCCATAAATTGCGCCTGAAGATCTGTAGGGAACCCCGGATAAGGATAGGTTGTAATGCTCGTCGGGCGGATCGTCTTTACGCACTTAACATGAATCGCGTTATGCCCCTTTTCTATTTTAACGCCGGACTCTTTCAGTTTATCAATCAACACAAGCAGCTGTGAGTAGTCAACATTCTTTAACGTGATATTGCTTTTAGTGGCAGCCGCCGCGATCATATACGTGCCTGCCTCAATACGGTCCGGGCCGATATCGTAGCGGACACCTTTTAATTTCTTTACACCTTTAACCGTTAGCCTTGGGCTTCCCTGGCCCTGGATATTAGCGCCCATCGCGATAAGAAAATTTGCAAGGTCTTCTACTTCCGGTTCACACGCGGCTGATTCAATAATTGTCGTGCCTTTGGCCAACGTTGCAGCCATTAAAACATTAGCTGTGGCCAACACCGATGGGCCAAAAGCACCACCCAAATAAAGATGGTCGCCTTTTAATTGTCTGGCCTTGGCTATTACATATCCGTTCTCAACTTCAATCTTAGCCCCTAGCGCTTTCAAACCTTTAAGATGCAAATCAACCGGCCGGATCCCAATGACACAGCCGCCCGGCAAAGACACCCTCGCTTGCTTCAATTTCACCAACAGCGGCCCTAAAACGCAAAAAGACCCGCGCATCGTTGAGACCAATTTATAGTCAGCAACAGATTTGAGGGCTTCTTTAGAAGTAACCGTAACTCTATTTTTCTTAAACTCAACCGTCTTGCCTAAAGAGCGCAGCAACTTAATCATGGTCAAAGTGTCGCGCAGCTTGGGGATATTGCAAATCTCACACGGCTCGTCTGTCAACAACGTCGCTGCCAGGATAGGCAAAGTCGCGTTTTTAGATCCACTGACCCTGACCTCTCCTTTTAACGTCTTATGGCCTTCAATGATTAGTTTGTCCATGAATTTGGTTACTAGTATCTGGTTAATAGTTAATAGTTAATAGTATTAGGACTTCACGATTTATTTACTTAGCGAACTTTCCTACACGTCAGCTAAAGAAGATGTGAGCGTCCAAAATTAACAAGCGAACTTTCTTGTGCCAAAAACAACGCGGTCTGTTCCGGCGCAGTCTTTAATGAATTTAACATGCGTAAAACCAACCGTCTTCAACATTTCCTCAATCGCCACCCTCTGTCCATCTCCAATTTCTAATGCCAACAACCCGCCTGGCTTCAAAACCCCTGCTGACTTTTCAATAATCGCGATATAATACTTCAGGCCAGCCTCACCACCGTCGAGTGCGAGCCGGGGCTCTTGTCGAACATCATCCGGCAAACCGTCCATATCAGAACTTCGTATATACGGCGGATTGGATACTATGATATCAAAAAAATTCTCAGATGCAAAGCGCTCATTCAGGCAATCTACCAGACATTGATTTTGGAACTGAATTTGATTTTCCACGCCATGTTGCCGCGCGTTCTCCTGCGCAAGGGAAAGAGCGTCTTTCGAGATATCAACCGCGCAAACTTCGGATAAAGGAAAATGTTTCGCAAGGCTAACCGCAATGCATCCCGAACCGGTTCCTAAATCAAGGATATGTATCGGATCGCATCTCTGCGATTTTGCTCTGGCTAAAACACCCTCGACAAGAATCTCGGTCTCTGGCCGCGGAATAAGAACCCGCTCGTCCACAGCAAATTTCATCCCCATGAACTCTGTTTCACCGAGGATATACTGCAAAGGCTCTCCTTGCGCTCGTCGTGCCTGCATCTGCCTGAAAAATCTCTCTTGCGCGGGGCTCAAAGATAATTTTTCCGCGTACAGGTCAACACGCCTGCAATCGAGGACAGATGTTAACATGAGTTCCTGCTCAGTCATCGCCGCCTCCCTCCAGCTCGTGCTCGGCGTTCAGCAACGCACCCGTAATATCATCAAGGTCCCCGTCCATAATATTAGGCAATTTATGGACCGTAAAGCCGATACGATGATCTGTCACTCGTCGGTCAGGATAGTTGTAGGTACGGATCTTTTCGCTTCGATCGCCGCTGCCGACCTTCGCTTTGCGTTCCTGTGTTTCCTTCTCCATTTTCTCCTGCTCAATTTTATCAGCTAATCGCGCGCGCAAAACCCGCATCGCTTTATATTTATTTTTCAACTGAGAGCGTTCATCCTGACAAATAACTACAATCCCCGTCGAAAGATGTGTAATGCGGATCGCGGAGTCTGTCGTGTTAACACTTTGCCCTCCAGGCCCTGATGAACGAAAAACATCAATCTTTAAATCTTTTGGATCAATATTAATCTCCACCTCATCCGGCTCAAACAACACAGCCACCGTCGCCGCTGAAGTGTGAATTCGACCGGATGCCTCTGTCGTCGGTACCCTCTGAACACGATGAGCGCCGCTTTCCCATTTTAAACGTTTAGAAGCCCCTGCCCCGCTAATTGAAAAAACGACCTCCTTAAACCCTCCGGTCTCAGACTCGTGACTGCTGATAGGTTCGAGATTCCACCCCTTTTGCTCGGCATACTTTGAATACATCCGGTACAAGTCCGCGGCAAAAAGACTTGCCTCCTGGCCACCTGTTCCGGCCCTTATTTCCATTATAACGTCGCGGTCTTTCTCAACTTTCTTTGGGTGAAGGATTTCGTGCAGTTGGTCCTGAAGCTCTTGTTTTTTGCCTTGCAGTTCAACACGCTCAGCCTTCGCAAGGTCCTCAAAATCTTTATCATGGTCTTCGGCTAAAAGATGTTCGAGGTCCTTAAGCTGTTGTTCGTTCTCATGATACACGCGCAACGTTTCGACTGCCGGTGTTATATCCGAAAACTCCTTGGCAAGCTTTTGGTAACGAGGCTGGTCCGCAATAACTTCCTGGTCGCCGAGAAGCATCTCAATTTCAGCATAACGGCCTTCTATTTTCTTGAGTTTCACAAAATCCATAAGACTGCTCTTTAAAGTAACAAGTTTTAAAATTACACATCAAAAAAACAACACAGACACATGGCCGCACCCTGCACCTGATACTTATCTCTTACTACTCGCGACTTATTGCTTATTGCTTGCTTACTTTTCAACTTTCTTATATCGCTCTTTAAACCGTTCAATACGCCCGGAAGCGTCGACATACTTTTTATCACCGGTATAAAACGGATGGCACTTCGAACAGATTTCAACACGGACATTCTGCTTTGTGGAGCGTGTATGAATAACCTCGCCACAAGCACACGTAATTGTTGTCTCTGTGTAATTCGGATGTAGATCCTTTTTCATTTCTTCCTCCCTTTACTTTCCAAACAAAACCATTCCAGGCCTTATTTATTCATGTTTTCTAAAAATTCTTTATTAGTTTTATATTTAGACAATTTATCGACCAGCAGTTCCATCGCCTCAGCGGAATTCAAATCGTGAACGGCCTTACGCAACAGCCACACACGCTGAAGGTCATCTTCGCTGATAAGCAACTCTTCTCGTCGAGTATTAGAACGCTTGATATCAATTGCGGGATAGATACGACGCTGGAACAAATTGCGATCCAACTGCAGTTCCATATTTCCCGTCCCTTTAAACTCCTCAAAAATAACTTCGTCCATACGGCTGCCGGTATCGACCAACGCGGTCGCGATGATGGTCAAACTTCCACCCTCTTCCAAAGAACGGGCAGCGCCAAAAAAGCGTTTTGGTTTATGGAGCGCGTTAGAATCAACCCCGCCGGAAAGTATCTTCCCACTGTGCGGAACAACCGTGTTGTACGCGCGGGCAAGCCGTGTGATGCTATCTAAAAGAATTACAACATCCCTCTTATGCTCGACGAGACGTTTGGCTTTCTCAAGAACCATTTCCGCGACCTGGACATGGCGCTCAGCCGGCTCGTCAAATGTTGATGCAATAACCTCGCCCTTAACACTGCGCTGCATGTCCGTAACCTCCTCGGGGCGCTCGTCAATCAAAAGGACAATCAA